>JAOTYQ010000217.1 GCA_029861725.1 Acidimicrobiia bacterium
AGCATCCCACCACACAGCCTCGCACTTCACGGCAATGTCGGCGGCGTCCCGGTCCTCGCCAATCGCCCGGGCGATGATCTTGTCGTCGATGTCGGTGATGTTCGACACGAACGTGACGTCGAGGCCCCGCCACCGGAGGTACCGGACCAGCACGTCGTAGACGAGCATGGTGCGACCGTGACCGATGTGAGGGGGACCGTACACGGTGGGCCCGCAGACGTAGAGCGAGACCTTCCCCGGGTCGCGCTGGGCGAGCGGGACGACCTCTTGCGTGGCGGTGTCGTAGAGGCGCAGTGTCACGGGCTCAACGTTAGCGACAACCACCATCGGGACTGCGGCCTTTTCACAGTGCCGGTGCGTAGGTTGGAGGGCCGTGGTCCCCGATTCGGTCTCGTTCCTCTCCTGGAATCTGGCGATGCTGGCCCGGTCGGCCCAGGCCCCGCCGTCGTGGGGCTCGGAGCACACGGAGCTGGCGGTCCGGGAACTGGTGCTCGAGGTAGAGCCCGAGCTCGTCCTGCTGCAGGAGCTGCCCCGGCAGGTGCCCTTCGTCGAGACCCACGACATGATCCGGGCCAACCCCGAGACCCACCAGGGCAACCTCGCGATCCTGATCAGCCACGACCTGCTCGCCCGCTGCGGCCGCCCCGAACATCGGGTCGTTCCCGGCTGTGCAGTGCTCGTCACATTCGGCCCGGAAGGGTCCGAGCCCGACGACCGCAACGATGGCGGGCGCCACGGCGGATCCCGCGGGCTCGGCGCGCAGAGCGGCTTCACCGTCGCCAACGTCCACCTCGCCGCCGGCCCGGGGGCGGCCGGCGAGCGGCTGGAGCAGCTGGCCCGCATCGTCGAGGCGAGTCCGCGACCCGAGCTGGCGATCATCGGCGACACCAACACCAGAGCCGCCGAGCTCGATGCGCTGGCCGACGCCGGGCTGGCCGCCCCGCAACCGCCGATGGCCACGTGGAACAGCCGACGCAATCGGTTCAACCCCTCGGGTCCCGAGTTCACCGCATTCTTCACCCGGGCCCTCGTGACCGCCGGGCTCGGCGTGGTGGCTCAGCGGGTGCTCGACGAGGGCGTCGAGGCCGAGGGGCACCGGTTCCACCTGAGCGACCACTATCCCCTCGCCGGCACGATCGTCGTCGCCCCACCCAGCGCCCACGGCTGATCCCGCAGCGGCCTGCGACCGGTATTGGGGCCGTGGTCACACGCTTCAGGCCCTAGCCTTGAAGGACTATGATCGCTCGGAACGGCAACGATCGCATCCCGGCCAAACCAACCCTCGACGGCGTCGAAACTCGCTGGGTCGAGCGGTGGAAGGCCGACGACGTGTACGCCTTCGACCGGTCGAAGCCCCGGTCCGGGGTGTTCTCGATCGACACCCCGCCGCCGACCGTCTCCGGCTCGCTGCACGTCGGCCACGTCTTCAGCTACACCCACACCGACCTCATCGCCCGCTACCACCGGATGCGGGGCAAGGCGGTCTTCTACCCGATGGGATGGGACGACAACGGCCTACCCACCGAGCGCCGGGTCCAGAACTACTTCGGGGTCCGCTGCGACCCGTCGCTCCCCTACGAGCCCGACTTCGAGCCGCCCGCCATCGCCGGGACCTTCCACGACAAGAAGCAGAAGAACCCGGAGCCGATCAGCCGGCCCAACTTCATCGAACTGTGCGACCGGCTCGTCATCGAGGACGAGAAGGCCTTCGAGGAGCTGTTCCGCCGCCTCGGCCTCTCGGTCGACTGGCACCACCTCTACGCCACGATCGACGAGCGGAGCCGTCGGGCGTCGCAGCAGAGCTTCCTCAACCACCTCGCAGCCGGCAACGCCTACCAGCTCCAGGCGCCCAGCCTGTGGGACGTCACGTTCCAGACCGCAGTGGCCCAGGCCGAGCTGGAGGACCGCGACCGGCCGAGCGCCTACCACAAGCTCCGGTTCACCAAGCCCGACGGCTCGGACCTGCTGATCGACACGACCCGGCCCGAGCTGCTCGCCGCGTGTGTCGCCGTCGTCGCCCACCCCAGCGACGAGCGCTACACCCCGCTGGCCGGCCAGATGATCGCCACCCCGGTCTATGGGGTCGAGGTCCCACTCGTCCTCCACGAGCTGGCCGACCCGGAGAAGGGCACCGGTGTCGCCATGATCTGCACCTTCGGCGACTTGACCGACGTGACCTGGTGGCGGGAGCTCGACCTGCCGGCCCGGCCGGTCATCGGTCGCAACGGTCGGGTCGTCGACGAGCGACCCTCGGTCATCACCGGCGAGGGGGCCGAACGGTACGACGAGATCGTCGGCAAGACGGTCCACACCGCCAAGGAGATCGTCGTCGAGCAACTCCGGGCGGGCGGCCAGCTCGTCGGGGAGCCCGAGCCGATCACTCACCCGGTCAAGTTCTTCGAGAAGGGCGACAAGCCGCTCGAGATCATCACCACCCGCCAGTGGTACATCCGCAACGGGGGGCGCGACGTCGACCTCGCCGAGGACCTCATCAAGCGGGGCGAGACGATCGCGTTCCACCCCGACTACATGCGGAATCGCTACCGCAACTGGATCGAGGGCCTGACCGGCGACTGGCTGATCTCCCGGCAGCGGTTCTTCGGCGTCCCGATCCCGCTGTGGTACCGCCTCGACGACAACGGCGAGCCGATCTACGAAGCGCCGATCTCTCCCGACGACGCCTCGCTGCCGATCGACCCGTCGACCGACGTCCCCGACGGCTTCACCGCCGAGCAGCGGGGCGTCCCCAGCGGGTTCATCGCCGACCCCGATGTGATGGACACCTGGGCCACCTCGTCGCTGACCCCCCAGATCGCCGGCGGATGGCTCGACGACGCCGACCTGTGGGCCCGTGTCTACCCCTACGACATGCGGCCTCAGGCTCACGACATCATCCGAACCTGGCTCTTCTCCACCGTCGTCCGCTCGCACTTCGAAGAGGACAGCGTCCCCTGGTACAACGCGTGCATCTCGGGCTGGATCCTCGATCCCGACCGCAAGAAGATGTCGAAGTCGAAGGGCAACGTCGTCGTCCCGATCGATCTGCTCGACACCTACGGCGCCGACGGCGTCCGCTACTGGGCCGCGTCGGGCCGGCCCGGGACCGACACCGCCTTCGACGAAGGGCAGATGAAGATCGGACGCCGGCTCGCCATCAAGCTGCTCAACGCTTCGAAGTTCGCCCTCGGTATGGGCGATCTCCTCGCCGCCCTCGATCAGCCAGTGAGCGAGTCGGTCGACCAGGCGATGCTGGCCGAGCTGGCCGACCTCGTCGACGACTGCACCAAGGCGCTCGATGGCTTCGACTACGCCCGAGCGCTGGAGCGGACCGAGGCGTTCTTCTGGACCTTTACCGACGACTACATCGAGCTGGTCAAGAACCGCTCCTATGCGAGCCGAGGCGACGACTTGGCCGCTTCGGCCCATGGAGCTCTGGCTCGGGCGCTCGACACCCTGTTGCGGCTGTTCGCGCCGTTCATCCCATTCGTGACCGAGGAGATCTGGTCGTGGTGGCGGGACGGCTCGATCCACACCTCGGCCTGGCCCGATGCGGCGGCGCTCCGGGGGGCCGCCGGCACCGCTCCCGATGGGCTGCTGCCGCTGGCGGGGCGGGTGCTGTCGGAGCTGCGGCGGACCAAGACCGAGGCCAAGCTCTCGCTCCGTACGCCGATCGCCACCGCCACGATCACCGACACCGCCGACCGCTTGGCGCTGCTCGAGCTGGCGCTGCCCGACCTGCGCGACGCCAGCGTGGCCGACGAGCTGCTGACCGCAGTCGGCGAGGAGCTCACCGTCACCGCGGTGCTGGCCCCGGCCGAATAGATGCTGGTGCGACGGTGCCTGACCCGGTCGGTCGCCGCCGCCCTGATCGTCGTTGCGGCCTGCTCGACGCCGACCGACACCACGGTCGACGTCTACGCTGCTTCGTCCTTGACCGACGCGTTCGGGCAGCTCGAGACGTCGTTCGAAGCCGAGAACCCCGGGGTCGACATCCGCCTGAACCTGGCCGGAAGCAACGCGCTCCAGCGTCAGATCCTCGACGGGGCCGGAGCCGACGTGTTCGCTCCGGCCGACCTGGGGCTGCTGGATGGCGTGGCCGATCACGTGGTTGGCGAGGGCGCCGTCTACGCCTCGAACCGGTTGACAATGGTGGTCCCGGCCGGGGTCGACGGACCGGTCCGCTCACCGGCCGATCTGACCGTAGCTGGCGTGCTGGTGGCCCGCTGCGCCGCCGGTGTCCCCTGCGGCGATGCCACCGACCGCTACCTCGCGACCTCCGGGCTGTCGCTGGCCCAGTCGACCGACGAGCCCAACGTCCGGGCGGTCCTCCTCAAGGTGGCGCGCGGTGAGGCCGATGCCGGGTTCGTCTATGCCACCGACGCCCTGGTCCGACCGGCGGACGTCGCCGAGATCGCGCTGCCCGGCGCACCGACCGTCGACCTGGCGGTCGCCCTACTGAGCGACGACGCCGACGCGGAGGCGTTCGCCCGCTACGTCACCTCGGCCGCAGCGGGCGACATCTTCCGCAACCTCGGCTTCGTGGTGCCGTGACCACATCCGATTCCGAGAGAACGACCCCGACCCCCGCCATCGACGCGGCCAGCGGGGAGCCGAGGGACGGCAGGCAGACCCGACCACCTCGCCGGAGGATCGCTCGACCGGCCGCCGTGCCCCGGCCGGTGATCGCAGTGGCTGTCGCCGGGGTGCTGGTGCTGCTCGTGCCACTGCTCGCCCTCCTGCTCGACGCACCATGGTCGACGCTCGGCTCGCTGCTGTTCACCGGCGAGACCCTGACCGCGATCCGGGTGTCGCTGGTGGTCAGCCTGTCGGCCGTGATCCTGTCGGTCGTGTTCGGGGTGCCGACGGCGTTCGTGCTGGCCCGCATCGAGTTCCCGGCCAAGCCCCTGGTCCGCACGATCGTGACCGTGCCACTCGTGCTGCCCCCTGTCGTGACCGGCGTCGCCCTCCTGTCCGGCTTCGGCCGTCGAGGACTGCTGGGGTCGCTGACCGGCTGGGGCCTCTCGGCGAGCACGACCGGGGCCGTCCTGGCCGCGACGCTGGTGGCGATGCCGTTCCTCGTCCTCAGCGTCGAGGGGGCGTTGCGCACCACCGACCCTCGCTACGAGCAGCTGGCCGCCAGCCTCGGCGCTCGACCGCTGGCCCGGTGGTGGCGGGTCAGCCTGCCGTTGGCCCGGCCGTCGATCCTTGCCGGGGCCATCCTGGCCTGGGCCCGGGCCCTCGGGGAGTTCGGGGCGACGATCACGTTCGCCGGCAACATCGAGGGCGTGACCCGGACGCTCCCGCTGGACGTGTCGATCGCCCTCGAATCGGATCCCGACCGGGCTGTCGCCCTCAGCCTGTTGATGCTGACGGTCGCCCTGGCCGTCCTCGTCGGGCTCCGCGACCGCTGGGTACCGCGCCGATGACTGGGCTCTCCGGCTCCCTCGTTCTCCGTCGGGACTCGTTCACCCTGGAGGTGAGCCTGGCGGTCGAGCCCTGCCAGACCTTGGCCGTGATCGGCCCGAACGGGTCGGGTAAGTCGACACTGATCGCCGTCCTCGCCGGGCTCCTACCGCTGACCGGCGGGTCGCTCCGCCATGGGGCGACCGTCCTCGACGACCCCGGCGCGCAGGTGTTCCTGCCCGCCGAGGACCGGGGGTTTGCCCTCGTGCCTCAGGATGGCCTGCTGTTCCCGCACCTGACCGTTGTGGCCAACGTGGCGTTCGGGCTTCGCCATCGAGAAGGCCACCGGGGAGACCGGCACGGAGGCCGACGGGGGCGGGCCGACAGGGAGCGACGAGCCCTCGCTGCGCTGTCCGCCCTCGACCTGGCCGACCTCGCGGAGCGACGACCGAGCGAGCTGTCCGGCGGCCAGGCCCAGCGGGTGGCGGTGGCGCGCGCGTTGGCCCTCGAAGCGCCGGTGCTCCTGCTCGACGAGCCGCTGTCGAACATCGACGTCGACAACCGCCAAGCGATCCGCAAGCTGCTCCGGACCGAGCGCCCCGTCGACCAGATCCAGGTCGTGGTCACCCACGGGCGGGAGCACGCCCTCGACGCCGACCTCGTGCTGGCGATCGAGCACGGCCGGGCGCTCGCCCTGGCCGAACCTCGGGCGCTGGCCGCCGATCCACCCGCCCGGTGGGTGGACGACCTCTTCCACCGATGACCGCTCGAGCGCCTAACCGCCCCGATCGATTGTTCACGGCCTGTTCTTCGGCGTGGTCGCCAACGTCTCGAACGGGCCCGGGTCGCGGCCACGCTGTGGACGATTTGCCCGGCGTCGACGTGACCCTCGGACGCTAGGTTGGTTGAACGTGTCGACGAAGACGATCCTGATACGCATCCAGGGCCCGGATCACCCGGGCATCTCCGCCGCCCTTATGGAGCTGCTCTCGAGCCGGCCCTGCCAGATCGAGGACGTCGAGCAGATCGTGATCCGGGGCCGCCTCAACCTCAGCCTGGTCGTCGACGTCGCCGCCGATCAGGATCTGCGGGCCGAGCTCCTCCTGCTCGGCTACGAGCAGGACGTGGAGATCGACTTCGAGGAGGTGTCGTCGACCCCGTCGAAGACCTCGCCGCTGGTCGTCGCCACCCTCCTCGGGCCCGACGTGACCCCGATCGACTTCGGAACGGTGGCGTCGACCGTGGCGGCCAACGGAGGCAACATCGACCGGATCATCCGGTTGGCAAAGTATCCCGTGATGGCCTACGAGCTGACGATCAGCGGTGATGACCGTGAGGCGCTGCGGGCGAGCCTGCTCGAGGAGGCTCATCTGCTCGGCTGCGACCTCGCCGTCCATCGGTTCGGGCTCTCGCGGCGAGCCAAGCGGCTCGTCGTCCTCGATGTCGACTCGACGCTCATCCAGGACGAGGCGATCGAACTGCTGGCCGACGAGGCCGGCTCGTTGCTCCAGGTCGCCGAGCTGACCGATCGGGCGATGGCCGGCGAGCTCGACTTCGCGTCCTCGCTCGCCACCCGCGTCGAGACCTTCGCCGGGCTCGACGCCGCTGCGCTCGACCGGATGAACGACACGCTGCGCCTCGCCCCGGGCGCCCGGACCTTCATCCGCACGCTGCGCCGACTCGGCTACAAGACGGCCATCATCTCCGGTGGCTTCACCTCGGTGACCGATCACCTACAGGCCGAGCTGGGCATCGACTACGCCCAGGCCAACCAGCTGGAGGTGATCGACGGCAAGCTCACCGGGCGCACGATCGGCCCGATCGTCGATCGGGCCGAGAAGGCTGACTTCGTCCAGACGATCGCCGCCAAGGAAGGCATTCCTCTCGATCAGGTCGTCGCAGTGGGCGACGGCGCCAACGACCTCGACATGCTCAACACCGCCGGACTGGGGATCGCGTTCAACGCCCGCCCGGTCGTTCGGGACGCTGCCGATACCGCGCTCAACGTCCCCTACCTCGATGCCGTCCTCTTCGTCCTCGGCATCTCCCGGGAGGAAATCGTCGACGCCGATACCGGCGGGGTCGACGCCGCCTGACCGCCGTCGTCCGATGATGGGCCCATGGAGTCGTGCCGACATCGGTGATCTCACCGGCAGGGTGGCGATGGTCACCGGGGCCAGCGATGGGCTCGGCCTCGCCACGACCGCCGCCCTGACCGATGCTGGCGCCCGGGTCGTGATGGCGTGCCGTAGCGGCGACAAGGGGGAGCGGGCTCGCCGCGGATTGCGGAGGTCATCGGCTGCCGGCGTGGCGCTGGTCGACCTGTCGGATCTGGCGTCGGTACTGGCGTTCGCCGAGCGCATCCTCGATGCCGAGCCGCAACTCGATCTGCTGATCAACAACGCTGGCGTCATGACGCCGCCGGCGGCGCTGAGCCCCGACGGCGTCGAGCTGCAATGGGCCACGAACCACCTCGGCCACTTCGCCTTGACCGGGCTCCTGCACGAGCTGCTGCTGGCAACACCCGGGAGTCGGATCGTCGCAGTGTCGAGCCTGGCGGCCACGAGTGGCGACCTCGACCGCAGCGACCCGACCTCGCTCGACGGCTACCGCCGCATGGCCCGCTACGCCGACTCCAAACTGGCCAACCTCGTCTTCGCCGTCGAGCTCGACCGGCGACTTCGCCGGCGGCCGGCGTCGACGATCGCCGTCGCCGCCCACCCTGGCATCACGCATACGAACCTGACCTCCGGGGTCGGCCTGCGATGGCTGACGCCGGCGCTGAAAACGGTCAGCAAGCTGACGACCCAGCCTGTGGCCGTGGGAGCCTTGCCGATCCTCCGAGCGGCGGTCGACCCCGAGATCAGCGGCGGGACCTACATCGGCCCGGCTGGCCGCGACCAGCGCCGGGGCCACCCAGTCGAGGTGCCGATCCCCCCGAAAGCAGCCGATCCCGAGGCCGGCAGCCGGCTGTGGCGCCGATCGGTCGAACTGTGCGGGATCGACTGGCTAGCCGACTGAGAGCGGGTCCGGCTGGCCGGTCGCCGAGCTTCGCGAGTTTCGGCCCGCGGTCCAGCGTGCCAAGCTCGGGAGCGACCGGAACCGGACGAACCGTGTCCGGGCGAGATCCGTGCGTCGATCGACTACGAGGAGCACTGTGGCCGAGACCCCCAACCCCGAAGAGCAGCCTCACCTCACCGCTCACGAGCGAGCGGCTCAGATGCTGCCGGAGCGGAGCGGCCCGCTGACCGACATCCGGATCATCGATCTGACCCAGGCGATCGCGGGGC
>JAOTYQ010000845.1 GCA_029861725.1 Acidimicrobiia bacterium
TCCGAGCTCACCGCGCTCGAAGTGAGCGGTGCCTCGGCCGCCTCCGTTGCGGGGCTCGACGCAGCCGACTTCGAACTCGACGTGAGCGGCGCCTCGCTCGCCCTGGTCGAGGGCTCGATGACGAACCTTGCCGTTGCGGCCAGCGGCGCATCGAGCGCCGTCATCGAGGGAGTGGTCGCCAACGATGTCGAGCTCGACGCCAGCGGCGCCTCCGACGTCGACCTGTCCGAGCTGACCGCCGACGAGGTAGCCGTGGATCTCTCCGGTGCCTCGAGTGCCAACGTCGGGTCCGTCTCGACGATCGACGGCGTGCTGTCGGGCGCGTCGAGCCTGGAGGCCTCGTCCGACAGCGACGTGTCGGTCCGCACGAGCGGCGCCTCGATCGTCGACTGGAGCTGAAGCAGGCCGGTCGTCGCAGGGAGGAACGAGGGCCCTCGACGGGTTAGGGCTTGCCCGCCAAGGCATCCCAGTCGACCGGCAGCTCGATCTGCACGAGGGCGGTGCCTTCACCCATCACCTCGACGTACTTCTGGGCAGCGCCAGTGTTGAACACGACGACCCGTTCATCGCGGTCGATCGCTCCCTCGGCTACGAGCCGCTCGAGCACACCGAGGCAAGCGCCAGCCTCGGGGGCGAAGCCGATCCCTTCGAGCGAGGCACCGCGCTGGGCCCAGGCGAGGAGATCCTCCTCGGGGCACGATCGAGCCTGGCCGCCCGACTCGCAGACCGCGTCGAGGATCATGAAGTCGCCGACCGCGGCCGGGACCCGGAGGCCGCTGGCCGCGGTCGATGCGTCGGCGAACGTCTCGGCGAATCGTTCGCCTTCCGCCCAAGCGGTACTGATCGGTGCACACCCCTCGGCCTGGCACGAGATCATCCGAGGCCGGCGCTCGCCGACCAACCACCCGATCTCGGCGAGCTCACCGAAGGCTTTCCACATGCCGATGAGGCCGGTGCCGCCACCGGTCGGGTAGAGGATGACGTCGGGAACCGACCAGCCGAGCTGCTCGGCGAGCTCGAGTCCCATCGTCTTCTTGCCCTCGATCCGGTAGGGCTCCTTGAGGGTCGACACGTCGAACCAGCCCATCGCATCGGTGCCGTCCCGGACGACGGCGCCGCAGTCGTTGATGAGGCCATCGACCAAGTACGCCCGGGCGCCGTAGTAGGCCGCCTCGTACTGATTGACGATCGGCGTGTCGGCCGGCATGAACACGTAGGCTTCGAGGCCGACCCGGGCGGCGTACGCGGCCAGCGCACCACCGGCGTTGCCGGCGGTGGGGATGGCCAACCGGCTCACACCGAGCTCGTTGGCCCGGCTGACGGCCATCGACAAGCCGCGGCTCTTGAACGACCCGGTCGGGAGCTGGGACTCGTCCTTCACCCACAGGTCGGTAAGCCCGAGCGCTCGGCCGAGCCGATCGCAGCGCAACAGCGGTGTCATGCCCTCGCCGAGGGTTGCGCGCCTGGTCGGGTCGGCAACGGGAAGCAGCTCCTCGTAGCGCCACATCGTCGGAGGGCGACGGGCGACGACCTCCTTCGTCATGGCCGTCCGGACCGCATCGAGATCGTAGCGGACCCACAGCGGGCGGCCTTCGTGCAGTGTCTGGAGCCGGTCGTGGGGTAGGACCGTTCCGTCGATGGCGGCTTCGAGGTGGGTCACGTGGCTCACTGGCTCGTCGGCTCCGATCACTCGTCTCCCGATCGTCAGGCTGCGATGAAGGCCGCCGCATAGGAGATCACCAGGATGCCGGTCAGAGCGAAGGGAACCGGCCACGGGATGCCACGAACCTGGGTCTTTGTGGTTGCGAAGTAGCCGAGCTTGATCAGGTCACCGAGAACCATGAGGCCGGCAAAAACCCGTACCGGCGTGGAGGGCCAGTCGGCTCGGCCCATGGCGTACACGATCGACCAGTGGCCCAGGAGAGTGGCGGCGAGGAATCCCATGGCGATGACCTCCCGGTCGGCAAGCCGGTCGGCGATGGATCCGATGTAGCCGACGGCGACCGCGAACAACAGCCAGTAGGAGAGGCGGTGGGTGTCCGGGATCGATGCCGCCCCGTCGTCGATGGCCGCCCCGACGGCAACGACGATGCCGATGAGCTTGATGACGGTCTCGGCCCATCCCCACGGACCCCAGTCGGCGGTATGCCAGCCGCGCTGACCCGACCAAGGAGCGTTCACGGTGTCCATGTCGTACCTCCGAACTCGCGTGTCGACACGCACCCTATGAGCGATCGAGGCGACCCGAGTGATCGTCAGTTCCCGACGGGCGGGCCGACGTCAGCGGCCGGTCCGGGGCGGGGCGGGCTCGGCCGGCGACTCCTGC
>JAOTYQ010000844.1 GCA_029861725.1 Acidimicrobiia bacterium
CCGACCATCGCGCTCGCCGTCTCCGAGGTGCAGCTGCAGGAACCGTGCGGCCTCGATCGAAGGGCCGATCAGTCCACCGTAGGAAGCTCCGGTCACGTAGAAGTGGTCGAGGGCCCGGTAGCGGCCCTCGTTGGCACCGATGATCCGGCGGGGTAGCAGCACCGGGAGGAGCGTGTTGAGGACGGTGCGGCGTCGCTGGTACGGGGTCGCCCAGGGAATAGCTGCCGGTGCGGTGAAACCGGTGCGGCGCATGCCGAGGGGCCTCAGCAGGCAGTCCTCGACGCACTCCTCGTAGGTCTGGCCGGTCACCGCTTCGATGATCTCGCCGAGCACCAGGAAGCCGAGATTCGAGTACGAGGCCCGGCGGCCCGGCTCGAACCTCAGCCGAGCGTGCTTGTTGATGAGGTGTTCGACGAAGCGGGATCGGGCAGGTGCGGGCTCGTCCGCTCGACGGACCCAACGAAGAGGTAGTGGGTTGGCGAGCCCAGAGCTGTGGCTGAGCAGGTGCCGGACCGTCACTGCTCGTCGTCGAGACTGTGGGCGCGTGATCGTGAACGGCTCGTAGAGCGCCTGGACGGGATCGTCGAGGTCGAGGAGTCCTCGCTCGGCCAGTATGGCAACCACGGTTGCCGTGACCGGCTTGGTCATCGAGAACCAGTTGCAGACGGTGTCAACGGTCATCGCAGCCCTGGACGAGACATCGGCGAGCCCCCAAGCTCGGGACAGGACCACACGGTCGGAAGTCGTCGCGACGACGGCCAGACCGGGTACGTGGGCGCCAACTTGGGCTTCGATCGCCGTCTGGAGCGAGGATTGCGCTTCCACGTGGCTCAGCCGCGTCCCGCTGGAAAGGCAGCCGCAGGCTCCCGCGACATCCTCGCAGTCCGGTTGGGGGCAGAGGTGCTCGTCACGATAGCTTCGCCTCCCCTCCCGAGGGACCCTCCGACGGGGGCGGCCACGACCTCAGCAGTCGATGGCGGCGCTCGGTCAACCGTGCCAGTCGGCGTACCGCCCGGAGTAGAGACGAACGTCCTGAGCTACCGCGTCAGCGGAGATGGCGGGGCGATTCGGTCGGCACCGGCTAGCGTCCCGTACCGCACTGGGACCAAGGCCCCTTCCCGACCCTCGACAGCGGCGGACACGCTGAATCTGCTGGCGGGACCAGGAGGACCGATGACCGACGAGCTATGGCGATGCGCCGCGCAGGACCTCGCATCGAGGATCGCCCACGGCGAGCTCTCGGCCCGCGAGGTGGTCCAAGCCCAGCTCGACCGGATCGATGGCGTCAACGAGAGCGTCCGCGCCGTGGTGGTACGACTCGACGGCGAGGCCCTGGAGGCTGCCGACCGGGCCGACGCGCGACGGGCAAGCGGTGAGCTGCTCGGACCGCTGCACGGCGTACCGATCACGCTGAAGGAGAATCTCGACCTCGGAGGTCACCCCACCACCCAAGGGGTACCTGCGCTCGCCGACGCCCCGGCACCGGCCGACGAACCGGCGGTCGCTCGACTCAGGGCGGCCGGGGCGATCCCGATCGCCCGCACGAACATGCCCGACATGGGGCTCCGCCTCCACACCGACAGCGCCCTGTACGGGCCGACGCTGAATCCCTGGGATCCGACTCGGACGCCCGGCGGGTCGAGCGGCGGTGAGGCAGCGGCCCTGGCCACGGGCATGAGCCCGCTCGGTGTCGGCAACGACATGTGTGGATCTCTGCGGTGGCCGAGCCAGTGCTGCGGCGTCGCCACCCTCAAGCCAACCCTCGGGTCGATTCCTCGACCGCACCGACCCGGCACACCATTGAGCGTCGAGCTGATCGCCGTACACGGGCCGATGGCCCGATGGGCGGCCGATCTGCGAACCGCCTACCTCGTCATGGCCGGTGCCCACCCATGCGATCCTTGGTCGGTCCCGGCTTCGACATCCGAATCGGCGGGCCATCTCTGGCGCCGGAGGGTGGCGGTCACGACCGACCCGATGGGGCTGGGCTCGCATCCCGACGTGGTAGCCGGAATCGACCGAGCTGCCGGGTTGCTCGACGACGCGGGCTGGGAGGTCGCCGAGGCCGAGCCTCCTCGGTGCGCCGAAGCGGCCCGGCTCTGGCCCGAGATCGTGTTCGGCACGCCCACCGAGGACACGCTCGGCCCCCTGCTGTCGGAGACTGCGGCTCGGGTACTCGGGATCTGGGCCATCACCGCCGGCGTCAGCCCCGATCCGACCATCCTGGCCGGCGCCCTCCTACGTCGCTCGGAGATCCTGAGGGAGTGGGGTGCGTTCTTCGACAGCTACGGCCTCTGGCTTACCGCCACCGGTACCGACCTGCCAT
>JAOTYQ010000219.1 GCA_029861725.1 Acidimicrobiia bacterium
CGCCGCCGGTCGAGGTGGTCGTGCTGTCGGTGGGACCCGTGGTCGACTCGCTGCTCACCGAGTTGGGGGATTCCGGCACCTCGTCGTCACCCGGCGACCCCGAACCCGACGTCGGCCGGGCCGTCGAGGCGGTCGCTGGGCTGTCGGGGGCGTCGCCGCTGGCCGGCAGGCCCACCGACGTTGGGACGCCGCTCGTGGTGTCGACTTCCTGCCTCTCACGATCGGAGTCTCCGGACCCGCCGCTCACAGCTGAAAGAGCACCGACGAGCACGAGCGTCAGCCCCCCAACGATCGCGACCACCAGCACCAGTGCGAGAAGGAGCGGTCGGTTGTGAGCGATGAGTGCCCGGGAGTCGGTCCGTCGTTCCCGACCGCCCCCCGCCGGGCCACCGGTGAGAGACGGGGCGGCCAGAGGCGGAGTGGGGCGATCGACCGCAGGCGGGGCCGCGAGCAGATGGGTAGGGCGATCGACCGCAGGCGGGGCGGCGATCGGGCCGGTCAGCGGTTGCGTCGGGTGGCCGGCATCGATGGTGTGATCATCACCGGTGGCTGCCTGGCCAGTGGGCGGGACGCCGACCGGATGACCGCCAGAGCGGATCCGCTCGAGATCGGCGCAGAGGTGATCGGCGTCGGGATAGCGATCGTCGGGGTGCTTGGCCAACAGGGTCGCGATGACGACATCGATGGCTGGAGGCAGCTCGCCGTTCACCGAGCTGGGCGCCGGCGGCACTTCGCCGACGTGCTTGTAGGCGACCGAAAGGGGCGAGGTACCGCTGAACGGGCGGCGTCCGGTCACCATCTCGAACAGCACGACCCCGAGCGAGTACAGGTCGCTGCGGGGGTCGACGACCTCGCCCCGGGCCTGTTCGGGCGAGAAGTAGGCGGCGGTCCCCATCACATTGCCGGTCTGGGTGAGGCTGTCGCTTGCATCGAGAGCGCGGGCCACCCCGAAGTCGGCCACCTTCACCTCGCCCGTCGTCGTGATCATGATGTTGCCGGGCTTGACGTCGCGATGGACCATCCCGTTGGCGTGAGCGAACCCTAGGCCGGCGGCGGCCTCACCGGTCACCTCGAGCGCCCGGTCCGTCGCGAGCACCCGCGTTCGCTGGAGGACCTGGCCCAAGCTCTCGCCCTCGACGTACTCCATCGCCATGAAGTAGGAGTCGTCGTGAGAGCCCCAGTCGTAGACCGCCACGACGTTGGGGTGGTTCAGCTTTGCCGCCGAGGTGGCCTCGCGGCGGAACCGTTCGATGAACGCAGGATCGCCCGCGTACTGGGGGAGCAGGGTCTTGATGACGACCGGCCGCTCCAGCACCAGGTCGTCGGCGAGGAAGATGTCGGCCATCCCACCGCGGGCCAGTTTCCGGTCGACGGCGTAGCGACCACCGAACACCCCTGCGGTGGTCGGGTCATCGGACACCGCAAGAGACTGCTACATATTCCACGGCCAGACCAGCGCTCGCCCACCGGGGCTGCACAGGTCGGGCAGGGCCGATCACACGACCTCGAACGTGAAGGCCTCGCCGTCGACGTCGATCGCCACCTTGGCCCCGTCGTCGATGTTGTTGTCGAGGATCTGCAGGGCGAGCTCGTCAGCCACCTCCTTCTGGATGACCCGCTTCAGCGGGCGGGCTCCAAAGGCGGGGTCGTAGCCGAGCTTGGACAGCAGCAGCTTGGCTGCGTCGCTCACCTCGATGGTGATCCGGCGGTCGGCGAGGCGATTGGCCAGGGAAACGAGCTGGATGTCGACGATCTGAGTCAGGTCGTCCTCGCTCAGCTCGGAGAATCGTACGATGTCGTCGACCCGGTTGATGAACTCCGGCCGGAAGAAGTCTTTGGGGTCACCCGGCAGGTTGGAGGTCATGATCAACACGACGTTGGTGAAGTCGACCGTGCGGCCCTGGCCGTCGGTCAGGCGGCCGTCGTCCATCAGCTGGAGCAGCACGTTGAACACGTCGGTGTGTGCCTTCTCGACCTCATCCAGGAGGACGACGGCGTAGGGACGGCGGCGGACGGCTTCGGTCAGCTGGCCGCCCTGGTCGTAGCCCACGTAGCCCGGAGGGGCACCGATCAGTCGTGACACCGAGTGCTTCTCCATGTACTCCGACATGTCGATGCGAACCATGGCCCGCTCGTCGTCGAACATGAAGTCGGCCAGCGACCGCGCCAGCTCGGTCTTGCCGACACCGGTCGGCCCGAGGAACAGGAAGCTGCCGATCGGCCGGTGCGGATCGGAGAGCCCGGCCCGGCTCCGGCGGATGGCACTCGACACCGACGTCACCGCCTCGTCCTGACCGACCACCCGACGGTGGAGCTCGTCTTCGAGGCGGAGCAACTTGGAGGCCTCACCCTCCATCAAGCGGCTGACCGGGACACCGGTCCAACGGCTGACGACCTCGGCGATGTCCTCCTCGTCGACCTCCTCCTTGAGCATGGTCTTCTCGGCCTGGAGGGCGGCCAGGTCGGCGCTGGCCTGCTCGATCTGCTTCTCCAGCTCGGGGAGCTGCCCGTAGCGGATCTGGGCTGCCTGCTCCAGGTCGGTCTCCCGCTCGACCTGCTGGCGCAGGATCTCGTGCTCCTCCTTGAGCACCTGGATGCGGCCGATGGCGTCCTTCTCGTTCTGCCAGTGGGCCTTCATGGCCGCCGACTGCTCGTTCAGGTCGGCCAGCTCCGATTCGAGCTCGGCCAGCCGCTCCTGAGACGGGTTGTCGGTCTCCTTGGCCAGCGCCACCTGCTCCATCTCGAGCTGGCGGATGCGACGCTCGACCACGTCGATCTCGGTCGGGAGCGAGTCGATCTCGATCCGTAGCTTCGAGGCGGACTCGTCCATCAGGTCGATCGCCTTGTCGGGCAGGAACCGGGCGGTCACGTAGCGGTCGGACAGCATCGCGGCAGCGACGAGGGCGGAGTCCTGGATACGAACGCCGTGATGGACCTCGTAGCGCTCCTTCAGGCCCCGGAGGATGGCAATCGTGTCCTCGACGGAGGGCTCGCCGACGAAGACCTGCTGGAACCGGCGCTCCAGGGCCGCGTCCTTCTCGACGTACTTGCGATACTCGTCGAGGGTGGTGGCACCGACCATGCGGAGCTCGCCCCGGGCCAGCATCGGCTTGAGCATGTTGGAGGCGTCCATCGCCGACTCGCCACCGGCGCCGGTTCCGACGACCGTGTGCATCTCGTCGATGAAGGTGATGACCTCGCCATCGGCGTCGGTGATCTCCTTCAGCACGGCCTTGAGCCGCTCCTCGAACTCGCCCCGGAACTTCGCCCCGGCCAGCATGGCCGAGATGTCGAGGGCGACGAGGCGGCGGTTGCGGAGGCTCTCCGGCACGTCGCCTTCGACGATGCGCAGCGCGAGCCCTTCGACGATCGCGGTCTTGCCGACACCAGGCTCGCCGATGAGGACCGGGTTGTTCTTGGTCCTCCGGCTGAGCACCTGCACGACCCTCCGGATCTCGTCGTCGCGGCCGATGACGGGGTCGAGCTTGCCGGTGCGGGCGTCCTCGGTGAGGTCGCGCCCGTACTTCTCGAGCGCCTGGTACTGGTCTTCGGGGTTCTGGCTGGTGACCCGGTGCGATCCCCGGACCTCCTGGAGGGCTTGCAGGAGCTGCTCGCGGGTGAGGTCGATACGGGCCGCGGTCGCACCGCCGGCGTCGGGATTGGCCAGTCCGAGCAGCAGGTGCTCGGTCGACAGGTACTCGTCGCCAAGCTCGGCCCGGACCGCATCGGCGTCGTCTATCACCCGGTTGGTCTGGCGTGATAGACGGGGCTCGGTGCCGTAGGCCTTGGGGAGCGCAGCGAGCGCCTCCTCGGTTGCCGACCGCAGCGCAGCGACCGGGCGCTCGACCTTGGTGAGGAGCGGGAGGACCACGCCCTCGGCCTGGCTCAACAGGGCACTGAGCAGGTGATCGGGGGTGACCTCGGGATGCGACTCGGCCCCGGCCCGTTCGAGGGCGGCGGCGACGGCTTCCTGGGTCTTGATGGTCCACTTGTTCGGGTCAACAGCCATACCAACAGCCTATCCACAGGGTCAAAACTTGACAATAGCAGTATCAAGTTTTCTGAGTGTTACCTAGATCGTGCATCACCGACGGCGACGGGGGGACCGGCGATAGACGGCCACGCTCTGATTCACCGGGACCAGGTCTCGCCGGTGCTGGCGCTCGGCGTCGGCGATGGCCTGGGCGCTGGCGTCGCGGAGCTCGGCCAGCTCTTCGCGCAGGCGGCCGATCTCGGCCTCGAGCTCGATCACCCGCTTGACGCCGGCGAGGTTGAGTCCCTCGTCGGTGAGACTCTGGATCCGCTGGAGCTGGGCGATGTCGGCGTCGCTGTAGCGCCGGCTCCCGCCCCCGGTCCGGGCCGGGAGCACCAGCCCCTTGCGTTCGTAAATCCGCAGCGTCTGAGGATGGACCCCGGCCAGTTCGGCGGCCACGGAGATCACGTAGACGGCTCGCTGCTCGTGATCCTCGGCCATCACGAGGCTGCCCGGGTCAGGTGATCGCGAGGCGATCCGGCCGTCGCCGCCGCCAGCGCTTCGACCGCGGCTCGTTGATCCTCGCTCAGCTCGTCGGGCACGTCGACCACGACGGTGACCAGCAGGTCGCCGGTCGCCTTGGCCCCCTGGACACCCCGGCCCTTGACCCGAAAGGTCTTGCCGGTTGGCGTCCCGGCCGGGATCTTGAGGGTGACGGTCGACCGGTCCAGCGTCGGGACCTTCACCTTGGCCCCGAGGGCCGCCTCCGCGAACGTGATCGGGATGTCGAGCGTGAGATGGTCGCCCCTGCGGCCGAACAGCCGGTGACCAGCCACCTGGACTTTGACGTAGAGATCGCCGGCAGGGCCACCGTTGCGACCGGGCGTTCCCCGCCCCTTCAGCCGGATCCGCTGGCCGTTCTTGACTCCGGCCGGGATCCGGACCCGCACCTGGCGGGGCTTGCGCTCGATGCCACTCCCCCGGCAGGTAGGGCACGGCTCGACGACCACTTTCCCCCGCCCGCCGCACCGATCGCACGGTTGGCTGAGCGAGAAGAAGCCCTGATTGTCGTCGAGCACGCCCCGACCATGACATCGGGGGCAGGTCTGGGGAGTGGTGCCGGGGGCGGAGCCCGAGCCCTTGCAGGTGGAGCAGGCGGCGTCGGAAGTCAGGTGGACCGACGTCGTGACGCCCTCGACCGCCTCGTCGAAGCTGAGATGGAGCTCGGCTTCGAGATCGTCGCCCCGTCGAGGACCGGTCCCGGGGGCTGTGCGGCGACCGCCGCCACCGAACATGCCGCCGAGCAGGTCGGACAGATCGGATGGATCGAAGCTGAACCCACCATTCCCCGAGTCGGCCGGGCGGCCGAAACCGGCGGCGGGCCCGAACCGGCGGATCTCGTCGTACTCCTTGCGCCGCTCGGGATCGCCGAGCACGTCGTAAGCCTCCGAGACCTCCTTGAATCGATCCTCGGCCTTGGCGTCATCGGGGTTGGCGTCGGGGTGGTACTTCCGGGCCAGCTTCCGGTAGGCCTTGGTCAGGTCCTTTTCCGAGACGTCTTCCGACACCCCGAGGATCTTGTAGAAGTCCTTGTCCAACCAATCGTGCTGTGGCATCTCAGTTCCTCGCTACGACCGGCCCACGGTTGCCCAGGGGACGATCGTCACCCCCTGACCCGGACCATCGCCGGGCGGACCACACGGCCCTTCCAGCTATAGCCGGCTCGCATGACCTCGGCGACGATCGGGCCGTCCCCACCCTCGTCGGGCTCGTGCATGACGGCGTCGTGACGCTCGGGATCGAACGGCGCATCGGCGTCGTCGATCCTGGCCAGCCCCTGCTTGGTCAAGGCGTCGATCAGAGAGGCGCGGACCGGCTCGACGTCGGTGGCGCCGCTGGCCAGGGCGGCGTCGCAGGCGTCGAGCACCGGCAGGAGCTCCGACACGAGCGACTCGTTCGCCCGCTCCCGGGCCTCGAGCTCCCGCTTGGCCACAGCCTTCCGATAGTTCTCGAACTCGGCCTGCAGTCGTCGGGACGCGTCTAGGTACTGGTCGCGCTCGGTGGTCACCCGCTCGAGGTCCTGGACGAGGTCCTCCACCGAGATGTCGTCGGTGACGACGCCGGCCCCTCCCCGATCCCCGCCGGCAGAATTGTCGGGCGATCCGCCGTTCGTAGGCGGACCACCGGCGGCCGCCGCCGACGGCGGCTCGGCCGGGTCCGCATCGTCAGACGCCGCCTGGTCAGCGCCCCGATCCGGCTCATCATCAGGAGCCTCATCACCAGCCGGCTCACCGTCGGCCTCGTCGGCCCACGTGATGCCACCGAAGCCGGCGGCTTCGGCCGCGTCGAAGGGACCCGGTTCCGGCTCGGCCGCGCCCGGCTCGGCCCGGTCAGGGCCGGCCGGCGCATCCGGCTGCGGGTCGGACGCCGCGCTCATCGGTCCACCTTCTCGTCACGTGTGACGATCGCGGCCCGGTCCGGCGATCCGGCGCTCACGCCACGTCCTCACCGTCTTCGTCGTCATCGACGATCTCGGCGTCGACGACTTCGTCGTCGTCAGGAGCGTCGGACGTGCCGGCACCAGGGCCGGCCGAGTCGCCGGCGGTCGCCTGCTCGTAGAGCTTGGTGCTCACGGTCTGGCTGGCCGTCATCAGCTTCTCGGTGCCGTCCTTGATCGCCTCGACGTCGTCGCCGGCGATCGCCGTCTTCAGCTCGGCCAGCGCGTCTTCGACGGCCTGCTTCTCGTCGGCCGCGATGTCCTCGACGTCCTTGAGGAGCTTCTCGGTCTGGTAGACCAGCGAGTCGGCGTTGTTGCGGATCTCCGCCTCTTCCCGCCGCTGGCGGTCCTCCTCGGCATGGGCCTCGGCATCCTTGACCATCTGGTCGATCTGTTCCTTGCTCAGCGTCGACTGACCGGTGATCGTGATCGACTGCTCCTTGTCGGTGGCTCGATCCTTGGCGGAGACGTGGACGATGCCGTTGGCGTCGATGTCGAACGTCACCTCGATCTGGGGGATGCCGCGGGGAGCTGGCGGCAGGTCGACCAGTTGGAACTTCCCGAGCGTCTTGTTGTACATCGCCATGTCGCGCTCGCCCTGGAGCACGTGGATCTCCACCGACGGCTGGTTGTCGTCGGCCGTGGTGAAGGTCTCGGTGCGGCGGGTCGGGATGGTCGTGTTCCGCTCGATCAGCTTGTGCATGACCTGACCCTTGGTCTCGATGCCGAGCGACAGCGGGGTCACGTCGAGCAGCAGGACGTCTTTGACGTCGCCCTTGAGCACCCCGGCCTGGATGGCGGCGCCGATGGCGACGACCTCGTCGGGGTTGACCGACTTGTTCGCTTCCTTGCCCGTCATCGATTCGACGAGCTCGGCCACGGCCGGCATCCGGGTGGAGCCGCCGACGAGCACGACGTGGTCGATGTCGCCCTTGGCCAGACCGGCGTCGGCGATCGCGGCCTCGAACGGCTTCTTGACCCGCTCGAGCAGATCGGTCGTCAGCTCCTGGAACTTGGCCCTCGACAGCTCCTCCTCGAGGTGGAGGGGACCTTCGGGGGTCGCGGTCACGAAGGGGAGGTTGATGCTCGTCGACTGCACCTGGCTCAGCTCGATCTTGGCCTTTTCCGCCGCCTCCTTCAGGCGCTGGGCGGCCATCTTGTCGGTCGAGAGGTCGACGCCGTGGGCGTTCTTGAACTGGGTGACCATCCAGTCGATGATCGCCTGGTCCCAGTCGTCGCCGCCCAGCTCGGTGTCGCCCGAGGTGCTCTTGACCTCGAACACCCCGTCGCCGATCTCGAGGATCGAGACGTCGAACGTGCCACCGCCGAGGTCGAACACGAGGATCGTCTGATCGTGGGCTTCGTCCTTGTCGAGCCCGTAGGCGAGGGCGGCCGCCGTCGGCTCGTTGATGATGCGGAGCACCTCGAGCCCGGCGACCTGGCCGGCCTCCTTGGTGGCGGTCCGCTGAGCGTCGTCGAAGTAGGCGGGCACGGTGATGACGGCCTGCGTGACCGTGTCGCCGAGGTAGGCCTCGGCATCCCGCTTCAGCTTCATCAGCACCCGGGCGCTGATCTCCTGAGCGTTGTAGCCCTTCCCGTCGATGTCGGTCGTCCACTTGGTTCCCATGTGGCGCTTGACCGAGCGGGTCGTCCGGTCGGGGTTGGTGATCGCCTGGCGCTTGGCGACCTCGCCGACGAGGACTTCGCCGTCCTTGCCGAAGGCGACGACCGATGGGGTCGTGCGGGCACCCTCGGCGTTGGGAATGACGACGGGTTCGCCGGCTTCCAGTGCCGAGACGACTGAGTTGGTGGTACCGAGGTCGAGACCGACGGCCTTTGCCATGTCTTCGTTCTCCTACTGAGGTGGGCTCGAGAGCTGATGCGTGTACTGCGTGGCGGCCCACGGCGCGGTCCCGACCGAGACTGCGGCCGGGACGTTCGTGGGGCACAGGGGGGATAGCTTGTCGTCTGCCTTTCTAGCAGTTCAGCGACCGTCATGGTACATAGTTGAGTGCACCATTGGCAACTTTTCTGTTGTTGTCAGACCCTGGCCGTCAGTCGGCGAGCGGGCCGAAGAACGCATCGACCTGGGGCGTCAGGTCGTGCCAGCGGTGGCTGCAGGCGTTGAGGGTGCCCCACGTGCGACACCGCGTCGCGACCTCGTAGCCGTTCTCGGGGTGCCGGAGCGAGACCGGCTCGATGAGGACGAC
>JAOTYQ010000220.1 GCA_029861725.1 Acidimicrobiia bacterium
CCTTCGCCCGCCGAGGCGACTACAACATGTGGTACGAGGTGAAGGCATAGGAGCCAAGACCAGCAGCCAGACAGCAGTGGTGCACCCGAAGGAAGCGGCTAGGTAAGTAGTCGGCCGCATCCGGGCGCGACGCTGACTTGGGGAACAGACGATCTCCGTCAGATGCGACATCTTGACTTCGCCTGACGGGTCGGACGAAGCCCGGAAGTCGACTCGCCTGGATCTGGCCCGTCGCCAGCTCGACTGCTGCTCGTCTTCGACGGTTTGCGACATGGTCGCTCCCAGTAGCGAGACGAACGCGTTGGACGAAGTACGGCTTCGTTTCGGCGCTAGGCCTGGTTGGGCCCGCACGACAATGCGCCTCCATCGGCACTGTTGCATTGTCTGATTGTTGTTCGTGCTCGGGGGTTGTGGAGGTTGCCTCGTCGTTTCAGATGGTGTTGGTGAGTTCGTCGAATGCGGCGGTGATTCGACGGTGTTGGTCGGTTTCGGTCCCGAGTTCGTAGTGGCCGCGTCTCATGTTCTGGATGAAGGCGTGTCCTCGGATCAAGACCGACGCTGTCCGGTCGGTCTTGAGGCCTCGCATCGGTTTGAGCCTCGCTTTCAGTCGGCCATAATCACACTCGACACGGTTGTTCGCGTACTGCTCGGTGTTGTGAAACGCGTCCGGGACCAGTTCCTCGATCACGGTCTCGAGGGCTTGGGCGAGATCGGTGATGACCTCTTCTGGTTCGCGGTGAGCAAGCAGCGCCCGCCTGAAGAACGTTCGAGCGGCTCGAAGGTCGCGTCGTGGTGAAACCAACACGTCGATGACCTGGCCGTGCTCGTCGACGGCACGGTAAACGTAGCGCCACTTCCCGGCGACCTTCACGTACGTTTCGTCAACGAACCATCGACCACCAACCGCGTGTCGGCACGGCCGTGCCGCTTCGATGAGCAACGGTGTGAAGCGTTGGACCCACCGATGGATAGTGACGTGATCGACCTCGATGCCGCGTTCGACCAAGAGTTCTTCGACATCTCGGTACGAGAGTCCGTATCGGGTCGGAGGTACCAACGCACCGCCAGCATGATCACCTCGGGCGGGAACCGGTAGCCAGCGAACGCTGAACGATCCACAGACGGCGACCTCGAGCGGCAATGACTCATTCGGACACGATCGCCAGGCGCCGGGACGATCCCTCAACGCAACAGTCCCGTCCGAGTTCGTTGCCGGTTACCGATCTGATGGCCGCGGCGCGGCCTATCACCCGGCGATGATGGTGGCGTTGTTGGTCTACGCCTATTCGGTTGGTGAGCGATCCAGCCGCCGGATCGAGCGCCGCTGCACGTAAGATGTCGCTTTCCGGGTCATTGCCGCCAATCAGTCACCCGACCACGCAACGATTGCCCGGTTCCGCGTCTCCCACGCCGACGCGTCGGCCGGACTGTTCGGCCAAGTTCGCGAACTCTGCGCTCGAGTCGGGGCGCTGCGCCCGGGGCTCGTCGCGATCGATGGCACCAAACGAGGGGCGAGACGCAAGGCCCGGCTGCGGGAGCTGCTCGATGAACTCGAAACCGAAGCCGCCGAGAAGTCCTACGAAGCCCACATGGCCCGGCGGGCTGAGATCGAGGCCCGAACCGGGCGCCCGGTTCGGGGACGGCCACCCTCACCGAACGCGGCGACCCACAAGTCTCGACACCAAGCCAACGTCACCGATCCCGACAGTCGGCTGCTCAAGACAAAGAGCGGCTACGTCCAGGGATACAACGCCCGAGCCGTGGCCACCGAAGACCAGTACGTCGTGGCCGCCGAGGTTACCAACCAGGCCCATGACGCCCCATCGTTCGTCCCCGTGATCACCACCGCGAAACGCAACCTGCGAAAGGCTGGCGAACAGCGCCGTGTTCGACGTGTCGTCGCCGACGCCGGCTACTGGAGCGACGACAACGTCAACATGGCCGGAGTCGAATCCCTGATCGCCCCCGGTCGGGCCCGCAAACTCAGACAGATCGGCGACCAAGACCGGGACCGTTCCGAGATGCTCGCACGTGTCGAGGTGGGCGAAACCGACAGGGCCAGCGCGGCAGCCCAACTGGGCGTGACCAGAGCACGAGTGAACCAGCTCCTACGCATCCGACGCAACGGCACCCCCGAGACCCTGACGACCGAGATGATGGCCAAGCTCGACACTCCACAAGGCCAGAAGATCTACAAGAAGCGGCCGGCTTCGATCGAGCCGGTGTTCGCTCAGATCAAACACAACCGCGGGATGCGAACCGTCTCCCAACGCGGTCTGCCCCCAGTCGATACCGAATGGAAACTCATCTGCGCCACGCACAATCTCCTCAAGCTCTGGCGCATCGCCTGAACAACCAGCCGGCCCGGGCCCCGAGCGGGCTGATCCCGACCGCCAGCCCGCTCGACCACACCACCGCCGAACAGAAACAGACCCACGGTCGACAACCATGCGGCAGCCTCGCCGCGGCGCATTTCTCGGGTATGTGTCATCGTGACCCTCGTCCGGTGGGGTTTGGTCGTTTCTTCGGTGCCCGACCTAGGTTGTGGCCTGTTCCGCGATGTGCGGCCCCGCTCGACGCGTCGGGACCATCCGGCGTGACTTAACCTCGACAGCTACCCAGCCCAACGGACTTCACGTGAACGATCGGGGCTGGTCATATGTCATGTGGATTGGAGGTTGAGATCCGGTCCGGACCGCCGGCGGGTGGGGCGGATCGAAACGTTCATCGGTGCGCCGCCGGCGGGCCGGTTGATGACCATGCCGGCCGGGCGGGGGATTCCTGTGGCCGAGGTGCTGATGTCGAGGCGTTGCGCCAATCGGCTGATGATCAGCGTGAGTTCCATCTGGGCCAGGGCGAGCCCGAGGCAGTTCCGTTGGCCGCGTCCGAACGGGATCCACGCCGAATTGGCCAGTTGCTGCTGGGGACCGGTCAGATGTGAGAAGCGGTCAGGCTGGAATTTCAGCGGTTCGTCCCATGCACCGGAATCGCGTCCGGCCAGGTGAGCCGACCACAGGATCAGGGTGCCTTTCGGGATGTGGTGGCCGCCGAGTTCGATGTCGCTGGCCGCCTCGCGGGGACTGACCACACCGGCCGGGTGGAGTCGTGTCGTTTCCCTCATCGTTGCGTTCGCCAGCGTGAGCCCGGCCAGCGACCGCTCATCGGGGGTGGTGTGCTGCTCGATTGGACCGAAAACGTCGTCGGCTTCGTCACGGAGCCGGCCCCACAGTCCAGGCGTGAGTGAGACTCGCCAGATCATCCACGCCAGCGACGCCGAGGTGGTGTCAAAGCCAGCTCCTATCAGCGTCACGACCTGGTCGCGGATCTCGCTGTCGCTGAGATCACCGTCGGTGACCAGCCGGGCCAACACGTCTCGAGGGTCATCGGACGGGTTCGCTCGGAGGAAGGCGATCTGTTCATCGATCAATCCATCGAGCGCATGGCGGTCAGCGCGAACCCTGGCTCGCGCCGTCCAGGGAAACGGGTGGGGCAGCTGCCGGGTCAGCGGCGCCTCGATGTAGTCCTGAGGCCGCTGGTACAACTCGCTGATCTCAGCCGCTCGCCCGGCAAAGCGCTCTCCGAACAAGGTGCGGACGACGATGTACAGCACCAGCCGTCGGCCGACACGGTAGAGATCGATCGGTGATCGGTCGGCGTCCGTCATCATCGCCAGCTCGTCGACCACCACATCGGTCTGACCGACGATCATCGGTATCCACCCGTTGAGCGAGCGCCGACCGAAGGCCGACTTCACCGAGGCCCGCCGACGCTTGTGGGGTTCGCCGTCGGACACGATCATGGACTGGTCGCCGACGACGAACCTCAGCACGTTGAACCGGTAGCCCCACCGGAAGGAGTCCACTGGCATGGAGAACATCTCCCGGAGGGCTGTGGGATCGCCGACGACCGCCAGACGGAATGGTCCGGTACCGAGGCCGAAGATCGGACCGTACCGTGCGCTCAACTCATCCAGCATCATGCTCGGATCGACAAACCCTCGACGGAGCAGCTGCGGTTGCTCTCGCCACGGGGGGTGGGGCAGCTTGGTGGTCACCATGGGCTCAGCTCCTGCAGTGCGGCACCGCATGAAGGGCACTTGTCGGGGTGGCGCCTCGGATCGGTCAGCTCCGAACAGCTCGGGCACCGCCGCCGCGACCACTGCGACGTGCCGACAGGCCAGACGCCGGTGAACGCTGCGGCGCAGAAGTCATCCGTGAGGAACCGCCGGGCCGCATCCTGGTGGGCCGGGAGATTCCCGAGGTGGCGGAGGTCGGCGGGGTCTTCCCATGCGGTGATGGTGTACAGCCGGCTTCCGAGGCCCAACCCGAACCCTCCGATGAAACCGTCGACCTCGCACAGCCCCTCCATCACCGGCCGCGAGAGCCGTTGTACCTCCGCTGCCTCTTCCGGTGACCGGGCCTCGATCCAGGTCACGGCAACCGCCGACGGCCGGGCCGACCGCTTGGGCAGCGCGCCGACCGAGTGACCGAACCGGAACGGCCCGATTTCGCTGGGCTGGATCAGGACCTGCAGGCCGAGCTGGGTCGCCATCGTCTGGCGGTCGAAGTGTCTGACGACGTGGCGGACTCCATCATCGCCGACCTCGACGATGTCCACGCCAGGGAGTTCGATTGCCCGAGTCGACGGCGGCATTCCGTTGTACGGCCCGGTGTTCGTTCCCCGCAGCATCCACCGCACATGGGCGGTCTGATCGTCGGACAAGATCGGCATGTCGGTATCGAAGCTGAAGTCGGGAAACGCGGTCGCTAGTCCTTCGACGCGGTCGGCGAGATCGTGGGCCGGGATGGGACCGTTCTCACAACTCGGGTCGCAGTACGTCGCACCGGTTCCGAACGCCGCCACGACGTCCAGGGGAGCTCGGGAGTTCCAGGCGTCGAAGTAGGAGCTGACTCGGTGTCGGGTCGCTGTTTGGTTCATGGGTCCGGGACCTTTCGTTCTGGAGGGCTCAGCGTTTGGTTCGGTCGTACGGCGTCCTCGTGACGAGCCGCCATGCGATCGGTCTCATGGCTGTGGGTGGGGTGGCCGTGGTGGAGATGGGTCAGGTCGGGGGACCAGTCTTCGATAACCGCGTCCACCAGCACCCGGCGTGGCTGGGGGGTCGGCGGGGCCAGGAAGCTGAATCTGCCACTGCTGGCGGTGGGGTCGTTGTCGTTGTGGCCGGGTACGAGTGGGAACTGACCCGTTGCGGTCGTGAATTCATCCGTCCATTGCGAGCCGGCATCGGCGCTCCTCACCTTGGCGCCGTTGCGACCGCGGATCCGCACGGCAATGTCAGCCATATCAAGCGGACCGGTGTTGTGAATCTCAATGTTGAACCAGGCAACCTCGCCGACGTAGAGGCCATCGACAGGCGAGTCGAGTTCGATATCGATGATCTCGAGGGCCACGTGGTCACGGACGTACGTTTCGATTCCGGCCTCATACTCTTGGAAGAAGCCCATGGATTGTCCTCGTTGAAACGGTCAAATGGGGTATGTATCGACGGTATGGCATGAGCTCGTCCAGTCGAGACGGTAGAACTACGCAAATGTTGGCGACTCGGGCCGGCTGCACCTCTGTTGCGTACAGTGGTGGGTATGGCGCCGACGCTCGTGGGTCGTGACGCGGAGCTCCAGCTCCTGTCTGATGTGACCGAACGAGCCAGCCACGGCCAGGGCGGATGCATCGCAATCGTGGGCGAGGCCGGGGTCGGAAAGACCAGCCTGCTCGACCAGTGGGTCGGTCAACTCCAGCGCCACGGGGTAGCCGTCCACCGCGCCGCCGCAACCGAGGTGGACCAGCATCGCCCTTTCGGTGTGTTACGCCGGGCACTGCCGAACCTGGTCGCCGGCGATGACCCGGTCGACGGCCTGCTCGACCATGTGGAGCGGTTGGCGGCCGGTCGCCCGCTGGCGGTCCTAATGGATGATCTGCACTGGGGCGACACGCTCACCATCGCAGCACTCCATTCGCTGGTCGAGCGTTCGGTCGAGCTGGGGTTGATCACGGCATGCCTCAGCCGCCAGACGCCGTCGAGTGTTGCGTTGAACGGCCTGATGGACCGAATCGATCAGCTCGGTTGGCGCCGCCGGCTTGCGCCGCTCGATGATTGCGGGCTCACGGAGTTGGTCGAGGCCAGGTTCGGATCATCATGCGGCCCTCGTCTGGCGGAGGCACTCGAAACCACCGCCGGCAACCCGTTCCTGATCCAGGAATACCTGTCCGGTCTTTGCGAAGATGGTCTCCTCAACGACGACGGTTCGGTGATCGATCTCACATCCAGCGATTCGCTGCCCGGTTCGCTTGCGTTCGGTCTGTCGGCGCGAGCCCACGCCGCAGTGCCCGGGGGTGAGCTGGTGGTCGATGCCATGGCCGCCTTGCCGGACGGTACGTCCCCCGACGAGATCGCCGGTGTGCTCGACCTTCCGACGGGCACCGTGATTCGTCACTGTCTCGCCGCTACCACCGCCGGGGTCATCGTTGAACGGGAAGGGCAGATCGGGTTTCGCCACGACCTGATCCGTCAGGCGGTCGCGGCCCGAACCCCGGCCACCGTGCGGACGGCCATCGCCCGCCAGGCCGGCGACCTGCTTGCGGAGCAGGGAGCCGATCCCGGACGCATCGCAGCATGCTGGCTCGCCGGCTGCGAGTGGACCGAGGCACACATCAGCCGGATCGTTGAGCTCGGCCGCCTGTTCTGCCACGACCATCCGTTTGCCGCCATCGCACTGCTGGAGCCGGCCGTCGACCGGATGCGGCCCGATGACCGGCAGCTGGGCCAAGTCGTCCTCGATCTCGGTTGGGCCCTTGTCGCCGCGGGGCGGGCAGCCGACGTGGAGTCGCTGCTGGCCGGTCGATTGCTCGACACCCTCGGCGCCGACCCGACCGCACTCGAAGAACTTCGAACCTTGGCCCAAGCATTGCACGGTGGACTCCACGCCACCGTTGAAAGCCTGGAGGGTATCGATGACGCTGCGCTCGCCCGGCTCGATCCGCTCGCCGCTGAACCGAGCGCGGTTGATCGAGCAGCCGGATTGGCGCTCATCCTGGCCGTCGTTGGTCGGCTGCCCACCGCCAAGAAGATCACGGATCTGGTGGCCGCCGCTCCCAGTGACGGCGGCCCCTATCGCGCCGCGTTCCACGAGTCGGCCCAGGCCTGGATCGCCGTCGGTGCCGGCCGCTTCGAATCCGCCGGCGACCATGCCCGGCGGGCCCGAGCTGCGGCCATCGCCGACCCGGTTCGACGTCTCGGCGTGGCGGTGCCGGCCGGGGTGCTGGCCGTTGCCGCCGGTCACCTGGGCCACCTCGACGAGGCAGGCTCGACGATCGCCGACGCGCTGGCCCAGACCCGCCAACCCCGCTGGGGTGTACCGCTGCTGCACGCCTACCAGTCGATGATCCACTACCGGGCCGGACGGTGGGACGACACGCTGACCGAACTCGACGCGGCGCGCGGTGCCGCCAGCGATGCCGATCTCCATCTTGATGCGTTCTTCCCCATCGGTGCCCTCAGCACACTCATCGGCAACGCCCGGGGGGACATGGAAGGCGTCAACCAAGCGTCAGGCCCGGAGGGCACCATCGCCGGTAACCCCACATCCATTGGCACTCGTGGCAGCTGTGGGCCGATGGCATCATCGCCGAGACCACCGACGAGCTCGCCGCCTTGATGCCCTCCATCCAGGACAATGTCGTTACCGCAGAAGCGACGAACTCGCCCTCGCGGCTACTCAGCGGCGGAGCCGAGATGGTGTGGTGGGCGATCCGGTCCGACCGGCCCGAACTGGCGGACCGGATCACCGCCCATCTGCAAGCGCTCACGACGAGAAGCGATTCGCCCGTGGTCACGGCCATCCACCGGTGGGCCCACGGCGCCGTCACCGGTGACCATCGGTTGATCGCGGCCGCGGCAGAGGAGATGACGAACCACGGGTATCTCACCGAGGGACTGCGAGCCAGCCGGTGCTCGACCCTCTTGGCGGCCGGCGTCGATCCCGCCGCGGCCCGCGCCGCTGCCCATCTCACATTCGAGCAATGCCAACACCTCGGAGCCGAGCGGTGGCAGCACCGGCTCCGGGCCGACCTCCGCCAAATCGGCATCAACGTTCGTTCCCGCCGGACGCCGCGACCGGCACGGTTCGGCTGGGACAGCCTCACACCGTCGGAGAACACAGTTGTCGATCTTCTGGCAGATGGCCTGTCCAACCGGGAGATCGCCGGACGTCTCGTCATCTCCCACCGCACTGTGGAGTCGCACCTACGGCGGGTCTACACCAAGCTGGAGCTGTCGAGTCGACCACAGTTGCTGCGGGCGGCCCTTGATCGCCATGGCAAACAGACGGATACGTGAACCAACCAGGGTGATCGCTGCCGAACCAGCTGGCTGAGCTGGCCAGGTTCGATGCCCGGTTTGACGACGGGTGCCGATGGGCGATCGAGGCAGCGACCGGCGTCGGGTTGTGGCTGCATCATCGCAGGTCAACGCTCTCGGCTGAGTCTCCGGCACCCACACGTGAGGAACTGCAGGACGGGGCCGTCCCAGCGCGGAACCACGATCTGGGCCGCACGGCGTTGAAGAAGATCCACGGCTTGATGGGAATCTCCAAGCTGGTTCTGGGCCATAGCCAACAGCACCAGCGGGACAACCGGGCTGTCCCGTCTCGGTTCTTCGCGAT
>JAOTYQ010000221.1 GCA_029861725.1 Acidimicrobiia bacterium
CCACCTGTCCGAGGATCTCGTCGACCGGGCGATCGACATGGTCCGCAACCAGAAGTCGCTCGTCCCGGAGCGGCCCTACTTCCTCTACCTGGCGTTCGGGGCCACCCACGCCCCCCATCAGGCCCCTGACGAGTACCTGGCGAAGTATCGGGGACAGTTCGACGAGGGCTGGGATGTGTGGCGGCAACGGGTGTTCGAACGCCAGCTCGAGCTCGGGGTGATCCCCGAGGGCACCGAGCTCGCTCCCCGCAATCCCGGGGTGGAGCCGTGGGACGAGCTGACCGCCAACGAGCGGGCGTTCGCCTGCCGGCTCCAGGAGGCGTTCGCTGCGTTCCTCGATCACACCGACGCCCAGATCGGCCGGCTCCTCGACGCTCTCGAGGCTCAGGGCGAGCTCGACAACACCATCGTCTTCGCCTTGTCCGACAACGGCGCATCTCAAGAGGGCAACGCCAGCGGGGTGATGGACGAGTTCCGCTACTTCAACGGCATCCAGGAGGACGTCGACGAGGTGGTGGGCCGCCTCGACGACATCGGGACCCGTCGCAGCTTCTGCAACTACCCGTGGGGCTGGGCTCAGGTCGGCAACACGCCGGGCAAGCGGTACAAGCAGAACACCCACGGCGGAGGAGTTCGCGACCCACTGATCGTTTCCTGGCCTACCGGGATCGACCCGGTCTGCGCCGGCCAGGTCCGCACCCAGTTCCACCACGTGATCGACATCGCTCCAACCGTGCTGGAGATCGTCGGCCTCGATCATCCCGAGCGGGTGAGGGGCATCGACCAGCAGCCGGTCGAGGGCACGAGCATGGCCTACACGTTCGCTCCGGCGGCGGCGGACCGGGTGGCGGTACCGAGCCGCAAGACGACCCAGTACTTCGAGATGTTCGGTCACCGGGCGATCTGGGTCGACGGGTGGAAGGCGGTCACCTACCACCAGCCGGGCCGATCCCTCGACGACGACACCTGGGAGCTGTACCACCTCGACGAGGACTTCTCCGAAGTCCACGACCTGGCCAGCGCCGAGCCGGACCGGCTGGCCGAGATGGTCGAGCTCTTCTGGGCCGAAGCCGAGCGCTACGGTGTGCTCCCGATCGACACCGGGTTCCCCCGGGGATTGTTCGCCGGGCACCCGACGCGGGGCACGCCGAGGGCCCGCGACGTCTTCGTGTACCACCCACCGGTCGATCGAATCCCGATGGACACCGCTCCGGCGTTCGGGGCTCGGTCGTGGAGCCTCCGGATCGACGTCGACCGCGCGTCAACCGATCAGCAGGGAGTGTTGCTGGCGGTGGGGACCGTGAACAACGGCCTCGTCGTGTATGTACAGGACAACCGGCTCGTCTACGACCACAACTACTTCGCCGACCACACGACGATCACCTCCGACGCCGACTTACCCGGTGGTGCGGTCACGCTCGGCGTCGACTTCGATCGGATCCGGCGGGGGCCGGCCCGGGTCCGGCTCCGAGCCGGGGACGAGGTGGTCGGCGAGGGCGTGGTTCCGGAGGTGTCGGTGATGATCTCCTCGATCGGGATGGACATCGGGCGCAACCCATCGGGATCGTCCGATGCCTACGAGGCCCCGTTCCCGTTCGAGGGAACGATCGGCCGGGTCGAGATAGCCACCACCAAGTCGCTGTCCGACGACGACGAGCTGGCGGCCGAGATCCGCACCGCCCTGGGGACTCAGTAGTGCCCGAGCTCCGATGACAGCTCGTCCCTCTGACGTCGGGGTGAGCTCAACTCGACCGGCTGTCGCCGATCAGCGAAGCAACCACTCGAGCAGGTCGCCCGGCGCGAGCGAGGCAACGCGGTCTCGGTAGCGGGCCCGGGCTCGTGTATCGAGGAGCTCCTCACCCTCACCGAGCGCGCCCCGGCGAAAGAAGCGGCCGCGATCGACGAGCACCCCGAACCGATCGGGTACCACCCGCTCGGCTCTCCTCGACATGGCACCGAAGGTCGCTGCGCCGACCAGGCTCGCCCAGGGCAGCGCTGCGGGATCGACGCCGAGGAGTCCGGCGATGCGGCTCATTTCGCGGTCGAGGTCGGAGCTCAGATCGGCGTAATGGACCAGGTGCACGTTCGGTTCGTGGCGCCGGGCCCAGGCGTCGGCGAGGTGGTGGAACACACCCCGTAGCGAGTCGAGGTCCTCGACCGGGTCGGCGTCCGCTGCCACCCAGGCCCGGAGCCAGGCATCGACCGGACGTCGAGTCGCCTCGACGGCGGCCACTTCCGGTCGACCGGTCAGCTCGGCCATGCGGGCCCGGTCGAGGTTGCGGCCCTGGTGGTACAGCGAGACGGCGGCGTCCAGTGGGTCGCGGGCGACGACGATGTAGGAGGCGGCCGGGTCGATAGGGACGCCGTCGAGCGGGGTGTGGGTCTTGATGACACGTCGATCTGGCTGGTCGTCGAGCCTCGCCACGACATCGTCGATCGGCTCGACCAGCCAATCGAGCCATGGCGACAGCTCGGCCAGTGGGGCGGGCAGTTCGGGTGAGCCGTGGATGAACATGGCACAGATGGCCTGCACCCACGTGGTGCCGTGCTTCGACCTGGTGCTGATAACCACGTCACCGCGCCGGAGGTCGAAGCGATCCCACCGGGCGCTGTCCTCGTCGGCCGAGCGGTAGCGACGGGTCGGGACCTCCACGACGACGAGCGTAGGCGCCAGGGATCGGGACCGGCTGGTGGGGCGAGCGGGCGGGCCCAGTCGAGGGCGGCCGCCCTATGATCGCCGGCATGGTCGCCGAAGCAGGAGAGCTGTACGGGCCGGGCGCCCGTCGGCTGCAGGACACCTTCGACAGCCGGCGGTTGGCCGACCGGCTTGTCGAGGTCACGGTCAGCGAGGGTCTGGACGAGCGAGCCAAGGGGTTCGTCCGAGCGGCCAGCTATTTCTACCTGGCCACGGTCGATCCCGACGGGTTCCCCGACGTCTCCTACAAGGGCGGTCGTCCCGGTTTCGTACGGGTCGTCGACGATCGCACGCTTCGGTTCCCGAGCTACGACGGCAACGGGATGTTTCGCAGCCTTGGCAACATCGTCGACACGGCGAGGGTGGCGCTGCTGTTCATCCGACAGGACGAGCGGCCGGCCAGGATCCGGGTGCACGGCACGGCTTGTGTGCTGACCGACACCGCGAGCTGCGAGCTGTTCGTCGGAGCCGATGCCGTGGTCGAGGTGGCGATCGGGCGGGCGTTCGTCAACTGCCCCCGCTACGTGCACGACCTCACCTCAGGCGAGCTGTCCCCGTTCGCCCCGGCCCCCGACTACGAACCGCCGGCGCCGGAGTGGAAGACGTTGGACACCTTCGCCGACGTGCTCCCGGATCGCGACGGCCGATGAAGATCCACACGACCCTGCCCCAGGCCGACCTGCGCGACGTGCCCGATGCGATACGGCGGATCGAGGCCGACGGCTACGACGGCGTGGTGGCGCTGGAGAACCGGCACGATCCGTTCCTGCCGCTGGCGGTGGCCGCGGTCAACAGCTCGTCGCTGGAGCTGGCGACCGGGGTGGCCATCGCTTTCCCCCGCAGCCCGATGGTCATGGCCAACATCGGTTGGGACCTGCAGACGGCGTCGGGCGGACGGTTCGAGCTGGGGCTCGGGAGCCAGGTCCGGGGCCACAACGAGCGCCGATTCAGCGTGCCGTGGTCGGCCCCGGCTCCCCGGCTGGAGGAATACGTGCTGGCGATCCGGGCGATCTGGCGAACCTGGAGCGACGGGGTGCCGCTCGAGTTCGAGGGCGAACACTACCGATTCACGCTCATGACCCCGAACTTCACCCCCGAGCCGTTGGACGGGCCGCCGCCCCGGATCACGATGGCCGCCGTCGGGCCCGGGATGCTGCGAGCGGCCGGCCGGGTAGCCGACGGCGTCCGCTTGCACGCGTTCTGCACCCGGGAGTACCTGGAGGCTTCGGTCCTGCCAGAGCTCGACAAGGGCCTGGCCCAGAGCGGCCGATCCCGCGACGCTTTCACCGTCACCGGCGGTGGGTTCGTGTGCACCGGAGCCGACGACGAGGCGGTGGCCGCCGCCGTCGACTGGGTCCGCTCCCGGATCGGCTTCTACGGCTCGACCAGGGCCTACTGGCCGGTGCTGGAGCAGCATGATCTGCTCGACCTCGGCGAGCAGCTCAACCACCTGTCGAAGAACGACGGTTGGGATCGGATGGCCAGTCTCATCGACGATGACACCGTCCGGCTCTTCGCCGCCGTCGGCCGCCACGACGAGATCGCCGATGCGATCGAGGAGCGTTTCGGCGGGATCAGCGACGGCGTCGGGGCCAGCGCCTCGCCCGAGATCCCAGCCGACCTCCCCCCCGACGTCATCGCTCAGATCCAAGACCGCTGACGCCCCATGGCTGCGATCGATAGCGTGACCACCGAGGTGCTGAGCGACGAGCGCCTCATCAACGTGATCGGGCGGGTTCGTGACGTCGACGGTGGGGAGGGCGTCGGGGAGGCGTGGTGGGGCATCCCTGCCGATCCGCCCGCTCGGGCTGCGTCACCGATCGTGGCCGTGATCGACGACCTGCTCGCCCCCCGAGCGATCGCTCGTGACGCCGACGAGATCGAACGGCTCTGGTTCGAGCTGTGGGATTGGGGCTACCGCTATGCCGACCAGGGCATCTTCGCCATGGGCCTCTCCGGTCTCGACCTTGCGCTGTGGGACCTGAAGGGCAAGCGGCTCGACCAGCCGGTCGCCGCGCTGCTGGGCGGTCCGATCGCCACCGGCATCCCGGCCTACGCCAGCTTCCCCCCGCTCAGGAACGCCGACCTGCTGGTGAGCGAGACCAAGCGGGCGCTCGACCACGGCTTCACCGCCGTGAAGCTGCACGAGCTCGACCCGGAGCTGACCGCCCATCTCCGCGACCACTTCGGCGACGACCTGGGGATCATGGTCGACGTCAACGGGCACTTCGACCCGCTCGAAGCGATCGCCCACGGGCGGCGCCTGTCGGAGCTGGGCGTCATCTGGTTCGAAGAGCCGGTCCGGCCAATGCGCGACCGCGACGCGATCGGCCGCGTCGGGGCGGCGATCGACTGCGACCTCGCCGGCGGGGAGAACGAGCACACCCTCCTCGACTTCGACGACCTGCTGTCGACCGGTGCCCTCGGCTACCTGCAGCCGGAGATCACCAAGATCGGGGGGCTGACCCCGGCCCGTCGGGTCAGCGCCCTGGCCGAGCTGCACAACGTAGCCCTGGCACCCCACAACTTCCGGCTCGGCCCGGCGCTGTACGCGTCGATCCAGTGGGGGTTCACCTCGACTGCCACCCGCTGGTTCGAACTTCCCTGGGTCCCGGAAGGCGCGGGGTTCTCGTACCCGGCGCAGCTCCCGGCCCTCGTCGACGGCAAGGTCGAGCCGCTCACCGGCCCCGGCCTCGGCTGCTGAGCGCACACAGGACCAGGCCATCCGGACGTAGGCGGTATGGGTCATTCGGCCCGTTGTCCTCAACGTGCGGGAACCCTACGACGAAACCCCTTGTGAGCCCTACGAACCGCTCAGCAGACGAGACGAAGATCCTCCGGGCACCGAGATGGTCGCCTAGCCCGGTGAGGAGTCAGTGGCGAAACCGACGTCTTGCTCCAAATCACCAGGAGATGTCGCTATGTTCCCCACTCGCTTTGCCGCCCGTATCGCCGCTGCCACCCTGGCCGCCGCGCTGGCGGTCGGCGGCCTGCTCGGCGTCGGCGCCGTTGGCGTCAGCCACCACGACGGAGACACTGCCGGCGACGAAACGGCCGCAACCTGGAGCTTCACCAGTCCTGGCGATGGCAAGGGTTGGTCCGGCACCAACGGTGCCACCTGGTCGTAGGTGGGTCCGGTCGTCACTCCGAGGAGAAGCTGGGCCGGCCGCGCTGGCTGAGCCGCAGATGAAGGTCGCCCCGCATGACCGGTCTGCCGAGTGCGTACCCCTGGCCCAACCGACATCCGAGTCGTCGAACGGCGTCGCGTTGTGGCGTGGACTCGATGCCTTCGGCGACAACGGTCAGACCCAGTGATCGGCCTAGACCGACCAGACCGCTGAGGAGCCGTCGATCGGTGGTGACGTTCCGGACGACCGAGCCGGAGATCTTCAGGATGTCGAGGGGTAGCTCTTGCACGGTGGTGATCGAGCAGGGGCCAGGGCCGGCCCCGAAGTCGTCGAGGGCGATGCGAACCCCCAGATCCTTGAGGGCGGCCAGGTGGGCCGTGACCTGGGAGAGGTCGCGGTGCAAGCTGGGTTCGGTGATCTCGACTACGAGCACGGTCGGATCGACGCCGCTGTCACGGATTCGTCGCGAGACGCGCCCGATGAGCGTCGCATCGGCGATGTTCCTCTGCGAGAGGTTCATGCTGAGGAAACCGGCGGTGGGAATCCTGTCCACGATCCGTGGAAGGTCGCTGAAGGCCTGCTGCATGACCCGGTCGTCGATCGGGATGATCAGGCCTTGCCGTTCGGCGTTGTCGATGAAGTCCCTGGCCGGTAGGGGGCCATCTGGCGCCCGCCACCGGGCGAGCGCTTCGAACCCGACCGTTTCGTTCGTGGCCAGGTCGATGATGGGTTGATAGGCAACAGCGATCTCGTCGTCGTCGAGAGCTTGACGCAGCGAGGTGCGCTGTCTTCCGTTCTGGGGTTCGTCGTCTCGGAAATCGGGGCGGTAGATCTCGACCGACCCCTTTCCTCGTGCCTTGGCCGCATACATGGCCGTGTCAGCGCTCTCGAGCAGCTCGGCCGTCTGCTGGTGCGGCGTCGCCCGTGCCAGACCGATGCTGGCGCCGACACAGACCTCATGGCCGGCGATCGCAATGGGCCGGTGAATCGAGTCGATGATTCGGCGGGCGATGGCTTCCGGATCGAATGCGGTGAACAACGCGATGGCGAATTCGTCGCCACCGAGCCGAGCGACGCAATCGGATGGTCGGACTTCAGCCCTCAGCCGGACACTGGTCTCGACCAAGACGATGTCACCGGCGCGGTGACCGAGGCTGTCGTTGATGACCTTGAAGTCGTCGAGATCGATGTAGAGCACGGTCGCCGGCTCGCCGTCGGCGAGCGCCTTGTCCAGCGCAGCAGACAGGACCGACCGGTCAGCAAGCCCGGTGAGCGTGTCGTGGCTGGCCCGGTGGGCGAGCTCCTGCTCGACCTGTTGCAGCTCAGCGACGGCTTCTTCCAACTGGTCGTTCACGAGTGCGAGCGCCAACTGCTCGGCAAGGGTGGAGAACAAGCCGAGATCGTCGTGGGTGAAGTCGGTCACGTCGCCCAGACGGTTGAGGACGAGCAACAATGCGACGGCGTCCCGATCGCCTCCCAGCGCTCCGATCATTCCCGTTCGGGGACTGCACGAGAAGAGCGGTTCGAGCTTCTCGGCCAGCTCCGGTGTCAGCAAGAGGGGTCGGGGGAGCCCGCCGAGAACCGACCTCACGCTTTCGGATTGTGCCCGGTCGAGCGTTTCCGGCGCCGTGGCGTCGTTTCCAGAACTGAAGCGGATGATCGGGGCATCCGTGGTCGCGCTCGGCAGGACGAAGAGGTGAGCGCTCTGCGCTCGGAACATCGAAATGCTGTTGTGGAGGAGCTCCGGGATCGTCGCGTGCTTGTCCATGGCTCGTAGGTCAGACGTGGAGCGGTAGAGGAACTGGACGCGCTCTCGTTGCGCCCGTTCGGAGACGTAGCTTCGGTACGCGGCGTACAGCATGATGATCGGAACGATGACCAGCGCCAAGCTCGCCGGCCGGTAGTCGAGAAGACTCGCCGCCAGCAACGCAAGGGTCGTGTTCGTCAACGAGACGAGCGATCCGAAGGCGAGCATCTCCGCGATCCGGTTGCGGTCGGTTCGACCTTCGGTCACGACGATCGCGGCGACGATGGCACTGATGCTCGCCCAGCTCGAAACGGTCGTCGCCAGCCCGGCTACGAGCCAGCCGTGCGGTGTGAGAGGGCCCGTCTCGGGAACGAGCGCGTGCATGACGACGACGGCGACGCCTGCCTGCAACGACAGATTGGCAGTGTTGAACGCCGCCTTGATCGGGGGCTGTCGACGAACGACCAGCAGGGAGATCGCGACCCCGATGGTCATCGCCGTCCACACCTGGGATCCGGGGGCGAAGACGATCCCGAGCACGAGGGGTAGCTCCAGGAACGAGAAGGTCGTGGCCTCGCTCCGGAAGTGGACATGAACCACAACGGCCTCGACGCCACCGAAGGCGACGGCCAGGGCGAGCCAAGGGATCATCGGCGAGTCGACGAGCGGTCCGAGCGTGCTGAGGGATCCGTACCACAGCCCGACCGAGGCAGCCGTGAGCGCGCCGACCAGCAGCCATACCGGGTGTAGTCGGAAGGACCCGACGAGGGTGCTCACACCTCCCGATCGGCAGCTCGCAGCCGACGATGAACCCCTCGAAGGAGGGGTCAGTGACCAGCGATGTGTTCGGCCACCAGCGCCGTGCGCTCCACGAGGTCATCGAGCGCAAGCTCTCCGATACCGGCCAGGTTGACGCCGACTCGGCCATTCCAGGGCGCGGTCCACGCCTCGGGAATCGGTTCGCCCCGAAGGCCCCAGAGCCCCCCGACGGTCGCCCCGTTGCAGTCGGTGTCCCACCCGGAGGCCACCGTGTCGCCGATGGCGACGCCGAAGTCGTCCCAGCCGGCGAGGAGGCCCCACACCACCAGCGCCAGGTTGTTGA
>JAOTYQ010000846.1 GCA_029861725.1 Acidimicrobiia bacterium
GAGTCGGTCGGGATCGAGACCCCACGTCGCAGGCTCGACATCGCAGAAGACCGGCTGCGCTCCGACGTGGACGACTGAGAAGGCGCTGGCGGCGAACGTTGCGGTCGGGACGACGACCTCATCACCCGGGCCGACGCCCATCGCGACCAGAGCCAGCTCGAGTGCGGCGCTCCCGCTCGACAGCGCAGCGCATGCCGGGGCGTCGACATAGTGGGCGAGCTCGGCCTCGAACCCGTCGACCTCCGGGCCGAGCGGGGCGATCCAGCCACCGTCGAAGGCCCGCAGAAGTGCGGCTCGCTCCGCTGGGCCGACATCGGGGGGCGACAACAGAATTCTCCTGTCGCTCTCCATCGACGCTCCCATCCTCCTCGAGCCTGACGGCCTGCTGCCAGCACAGGTTAGCGACCGGTAGGGGTGATCGATGCTGGCGTCCTTACCGCCGACGGGGGCAGATCTGCCTCCTGCCGGCGCGGGCAAGGCCGTCCCGCTCAGCCGGTCGAGCGCCTCGCCTGCTTGTGGTCCTTGGTCCGTGGCCGGCCGGACCGCTTGGTCTTGTTGCGGGCGGCTTTCGGCTTCCCGGCGGTGCCCGCCGGTCGCCCGTTGCGGCTGCGCTGTGGTTGGCCCTGCTTCGTCTTGGCCTTCGGTTTCGCCCGCCCGTTTGTCTGCGGTTCGGGTCGGCGCTCGGCTGTGGTCCCGGCCTTCGCTTTCGGTCTCGAGTTGGCCCTCGGCTCGGTTCCGGGCTGTTGTGTCGTCGCAGCCCTCCCGTTCGCCTGGGGCTTCGTCTTCGCCGGCGGCTTCGTCTTCGGCGGCGGCTTCGTCTTCGCCTGGGGCCTCGTCTTCGGCTTCGTCGGGCGGCCCGACCGGGCTCGGCCAGGTCGCTGCTCGACCCAGGCCGGCGTAGGACGTGCCGAGAGGGATGGCGTCGGCTCGGGCTCCTCGGCGGCCAGCCCGACGCCGCGCTGCAATCTGGCCACGGCCAGGCGCTGGTCGTCGTTCACCAGGGAGATCACCAGGCCCCCGGCGCCGGCTCGGGCGGTGCGGCCCGAGCGGTGTACATAGTCCTTCGAGTCGGCAGGCGGGTCGTAGTGAATGACGCACGCGACGCCATCGACGTGGATGCCCCGAGCGGCCACGTCGGTGGCCACGAGCGCAGCGACCCGCCCCGACGTGAACGCCGAGAGCGCAGCATCTCGCTGGCTCTGCGTGCGGCCGCCGTGGATCCAGCCGGCCTTGATGCCGCTTCGCTTCAGCTGACGGGCGACCCGATCCACGCCGTGACGGGTGCGGCAGAACACCATGGTCGAGCCGGTGTCGTCGATCAGATCGGCGGCCAGGGAGAGCTTCGTCTCCTTGGCGGTGGCGATGAAGCGGTGGGTGACGGTCGTCAGATCGGGTTCGACGCTCCCCACCTGGTGGGTCACCGGATCTCGCTGGTACTGGTCGATCAGCACCTCGACGTCACGATCGAGGGTGGCGGAGAACAGCACGGTCTGTCGGTCGGGTGGCGTCAGGTCGAGCAGGCTCCGCACTGCGGGCAGGAACCCCATGTCTGCCATGCGGTCGGCCTCGTCGACGACCACCGATTTCACCTGGTCGAGGGCGACCTCGCCCCGGTCGACGAGATCCTGGAGGCGGCCGGGACAGGCCACCAGAAGATCGACGCCGCGCCGCAAGGCGGAGGCCTGGGGCCCGAGGGCGACCCCGCCGTAGACCGCCAGGACACGCCGATCGACCGCGGCGGCCAGCGGCTCGAGCTCCCGGCGGATCTGCTCGGCCAGCTCCCGGGTGGGAGAGAGCACCAGCCCACCAGGACGGCGAGCCCGGCAGCGGCGGAGACCGGCGAGGAGCGGCACCCCGAATGCCAGGGTCTTGCCCGAGCCGGTCGGCGCTCGTCCGAGCACGTCGCGGCCTGCGAGACCGTCGGGGATCGTCGCGGTCTGGATGGCGAAGGGCGCGGTAACACCCTGGCGGTGCAGGGCATCGACCAGCGCGCTGGGTACGCCGAGCTCGGCGAAATCGGCGACGGGGTTCGTCATCACGGTAGCTTTCGATTGTGCCCAGACCCCGGGATGGGCACGAGCAAGATCGCTCAGCCTAGCGGCGCCGGTGCTGTCATACGCGTCTCGGCGGCACACTGAGCGCGTGCTCGGACGACTGTGCCGGCCGACCCGGCTCGAGAAGACGACAGCAGCGCTCGTCGTCATCGGTGCGCTCACCGGACTCTGGGCGACCGCCGCCGGGGCCACGTGGTCGATCGTCGCCACCGATCCGGCGACCGGCGAGGTTGGTGCCGCGATCGCATCGTGCGTCCCGGCCGAGG
>JAOTYQ010000847.1 GCA_029861725.1 Acidimicrobiia bacterium
CTGAGCGGCGAGTCAGCGCATCCGGCGATCGCTCAACGCAGCGGTGCCTCATCGCCTGCCTTCGAGATCTGTTCGTAGCTCGGCTGGCGTCGCTCCCGGAAGGCGGCGACCCCCTCGATGAAGTCGGAGCTGGCACGTACTGCATCGCCGAGGGACTGCTCGAACGGCTCCCGGACCTGCGCCTGCTCGGCGATACCGGTGGAGACGAACCGCTTCACCGCCTGCACCGCCATCGGGCTGTTGGCGGCGATCACCTCGGCGGTAGCGATGGCCCGCTCGATGAGCCGCTCGGCCGGCACCACTTCGTTGATCAGCCCGATGCGCACCGCTTCGTCGGCATCGACGTGCTCGGCCGTCAGCAGAAGCTTCATGGCCTGCACGTGGCCGATCTGGTGCACCAGCTTCGCCGCAGCACCCCCGAAGGGGTAGATCGCCCACTTCACCTCGGGCAGCCCGAATATCGCGTGTGGTGCCGCGTAGCGAATGTCGGCAGCGAGCAGGAGCTCGATCCCCCCGCCGAGGCAGGCACCGTTGACCGCGGCGACGATCGGCTTGGAGAACGGCTCAGTCTTCAACAGGGCCCGGTTGATGGTGGCCGCCGTCTCCTCGCTGGCCGAGAGGTCCCCGGAGACATCGGCCCCCGCTGTGAAGGCCCGGCTGCCGGCCCCCGTCACCACGATGGCACGGCAGCTGGCATCGCCGTCGAGCTGCTGCCAGATCCCGGCCAGCTCGGCCAGCATGTCGCGCGACATGGCGTTGGCCTTGCTCGGGTTATCGATGGTGACAACACCGATATGGGGCCCGTGGGCGCTGACAGTAATGGGCATAGCGTTCCTGTGGCTTGTCGGGACCTGCTGGTGGTCGGGGTCCAACGGAAGGTGGCGCGGCCACCTCACCGCAGCCTAGACCTCGAGGGAGGCCCTGGTCTCCGAGAGTGCGGCGCCCTCCATGCGATCTGTACTTCACCACTCTTGGCATAGTGCGACCTCGCCATAACGCCGTCCGTAGGCGTGCACGAGCCACACCGCCCTCCGTTGCGAGAGCGGCAACGCCAACGGTGCAGGTATAGCAAAGAACTGGTCGCCGGTGAGCTGAACGGCGGGCACGGCCTCTCCTTAGTCGGGTGGTCAGCACTGCGTGGTGACCACGACGGTGGAGCCGACCGCGACTAGAATTTCTGGCTCGTCGTTACGACGCTAGTGAGTCGAGTGATCGTCGGGTCTACCGAGGGGGAGTCATGTCATCATTGGAGCCGGTCCCCGGCTGGGCGCGGAACACGGGTCATATCACGGTCGGTGCACTAGATCGGGTCGATGCCGACAGCGCCGCCGATCGCCTCGCCATCGCCGAGAGGGTGCACCTGTATGGTTGGGGATACGACGAGCGCGATCGCGATCTCCTGGCCGACTGCTTCACCGAGGACGGCACCTGGGAAGGCCATATCATGGGAATCGACAGCGTCGGACCGCCCATGGGACGGGACGCTGTGGTCGAGTTCCTCACCGCCTTCTGGGACGAACAGACCGACCAGCGCCGTCACATCTTCACCAACGTCGTGGTGAGCGACCTCACCGGGACCAGCGGCGTCGCGCACGCATACCTGCTGCTCACCGCATCGACCGGCGGCGAGATGAAGCCGGTCACCAACGGGCCGTATCGGTTGGAGATGCGCAAAGCCGCAGGGATCTGGCGTATCTCTCGCCTGGCGGCCGGGTTCGACGCTCCGTTCTAAGCGACACCAGGTGCCGACGTCATCCGGTCAGCACCACCAAACGCAACCGATCAGTCGGCAACACCAGGATCAGCAAACCCCCATCAGGACGCACTCCTCGTGAGTTGCCGTTGCAGGATGCCTTGCGCTCGAGCGGCTCTGATGCTGGCCAGCTGGGCGCGACTCGTAAGCCCCTGACCAGGGCAAATGAGTAGACCGTACAAGACTCGAACTTGTGACCTCTCGCGTGTGAGGCCCAGCGCATCGTGTCCGCCGGGGCAGGTCGAGCGGGACCATTTTCCGGTCAGCGACGCACTGCCGGAGCATGCTGTTCGTACGGCGTTGGTCGGTCGCGGTCGCTCCCGGTCATCTGCTGAGGCCTCACGATAGGCCTCAGCGCCGTCAATTCGGCTGGACTCGGACCGGTCACGGCGAAACCCCGTCGTGGAGCGACAGCGCATAGGGCATCATCGAGCGCTCACACCAGCTGGGGGTTCAGCACGGCTTCCTGGCGAGATCAGCCCAGGCATTCGATCAAGGCCATCAAAGCGAGGCGATCAGACTGGCTGCCGGCCTACAAACGCTGGTGCACGGAACGCGAGGAGGAC
>JAOTYQ010000849.1 GCA_029861725.1 Acidimicrobiia bacterium
TCGTCGACGAGTTCTCGGTGGTGGTGGTGGCCTCGGTCGCGGTGGAGCCGCTGGTCGAGGCCGTGGTGGCCGACGTGGTCGCCGTGGTGCTGGGCCCTGCCTCGGAACTGGTGGTCGTGGCTTCGGGCGTCGATGTGGCGCTTGCACCGGCCGGATCGTCTCCGCCGAGCCCCCCGGCACCGGCCTCGGCCGACCGCACGGTTGACGACGTCGAGAGGCCGGTCTCCAGGAGCTGATCGCCGCTGCCGGATGCGGTGCCGGCATCGGTGAGCAGCCGTTGCCCGACGAACACAGCAGCCAGCACCACCGCAGCGACACCGAGCCCGACGGCAACGCCAGAGTAGCGGTCGATCGCGTCAGCGATACCGGCCCGCCGCGATGTGCCTGCCGGAACGAGGCGCGGCGGCACGACGGCCTCGAAGCGGAGGCTGGACTGGGCCGTGCCGGTCTGATTGGCGGATGACGGGTCATGACCTCCGGCCGCACCGACCGAGGCCATGCTGTCCGCGGCGCCCGGGCTGTCCGCGGCGCCACTGGGGATCGCTGGCGGCACCGGGGGTAGATCGACGGTGCGGACCGCGTTGGCCAGCGCCTGGCGGAAGGCCTCTGCTGTCGGGTACCGGTCGCTCGCGTCCTTCGCCATCGCGATCTCGATGACCGAGCAGATCGGGTCGGGAGCGAGGTGCCGGAGATCCTCCGGTGGCTGGTGGACCACCCGCCCGACGACCGCCATGAGCGTGTTGTCTTCGCCGTCGATCGCACGGAACGGGGGCCGCCCGGCGATGAGCGCCCAGAGCGTTGCCGCCAGCCCGTACACGTCGGACGCTGGGCTTGCGGTCCCGCCGAGCAGGGTCTCGGGTGCGCTGAAGGTCGGGGTGAAGGCGTTGCCGTTGGTGTTGGGGACCGTCTGGTCGCCGACGAGCTTGGCGATCCCGAAGTCGGCGATGCGGGGGCTGCCGTTGGAGGACAGCAGCACATTGGCCGGCTTGAGGTCGAGGTGGACGACATCGGCCTCGTGGGCCGCGGCCATGGTCTCGGCGGCGGCCGCCACGTAGCCGATGGCCTCCTGCCAGGGAACGGGTCCCGTATTGATGCGGTCTTGAAGCGAGCCGTTGGGGTAGTACGGCATGATCAGATACGGCTCGCCGTGATCGGTGATGCCGCTGCTGTAGACCGGCACGATCCCCTCGTTGAGCGACAGCCGCCCCATCGCCTTGCGCTCACGATCGAACTGGCGGGTGACCTCGGGATCGTCGGCGGCCTTCAGCACCTTGAGCGCGACGAGGCGGTCGAGCTCTACCTGCCTCGCCCGGTAGACGCGAGACGAGCCGCCGGCTCCGATCTGCTCGATGTCGTCAAGGCCGTCGATGCCCAGGTTCAGAGTTTCCACGCCGATTCCCGCCGCTCGCCCATTGAAGTGTCTAGCAGAGGGTCGGCTCAGTGTAACCGCGGCCCCGTCCGAGGAGCTGAGAGATGTTGCTTACCGCCCACTGGGTGGCAAAATCCCTGTTCAGAAGCAATGTGGAGCCTGGAGCGTCCTCAGCCGTTGGCGGCGACGACGTCGTCGAGCCAGGTGCTGAAGGAGGCGGTCGTGATGTTGCGGCCGGCATTGGCTTCGTCCAACGGTCCGGCGAACACGACGGCGACCACCCGGTTGCCGTGGAACACGGGGCTGCCAGACGCGCCCTGCCCGCTTGAGAAGGTGGTGATGACGATCCCTCGGTCGACATCGCCCTCCGGCGCGCACGTCACCCCCGGCGGGGATCCCTCCGGGATGAAGCTCTGGAAGTCGGGATTGGAGCAGCCGGGCCAGATCGCGAAGCTTGCCGCTTCGCCGCTCGTCGTGCCCACCGGCGGCAGGAGCAGCGCGCCCATGTCATCGCTGCTGATCAGGGAGATGTTGGCCGGGAAGCCGGTGTTGTACACGTCGTCGCCCAGGGTGAGCGCACTCGAGTCGCCGAGCGGGGCGGCGACGAGGCCCGCCGAGTCGACATCGTTGCCCTCGAGGTCGATCGTCAGCTTCATGACGGCGATGTCGAGGTAGGGGTGGAGGGCGACCGTCTCCGCTTCGTACTCGACGACGGCCGGCTCGTCGGTCTCCCGCGAGACGGCTACGAAGAGCGCTGGCGCCAAGGCGGCCACGTGCTGGTTGGTGACGATCAGGTTCTCGGAGACGAAGAACCCGGAGCCGATGCCTTCTTCGGCGAGCAGGAGGACGGTAGCTTGCTTGGCCGCAGTGAGGTTGGCGGCGGCGGCGTTCTCGACCGGCTGCGCCGCGGTCTCCGCCGGGGTTGGCACACCACTCGAGGTCTCGGTCG
>JAOTYQ010000848.1 GCA_029861725.1 Acidimicrobiia bacterium
TCCGCGATAGGAAACGGGAGCAGGACTTCGTGATCATCGATTGTCACGGTCACTACACGACCACCCCGCCGGCTGTCGGGGAGTGGCGAGATGCCCAGACGGCTGCCGTCGAGGCCGATCCGGCCCACGAGGGGGAGAAGGGCACGATCGACCTCAGCGACGACGAGATCCGGGCCAGCCTCGAAGGAGCGCAGCTGAAGCTCCAGCGAGAGCGGGGCACCGATCTGACGATCTTCTCGCCTCGGGCGAGCTGGATGGAGCACCACATCGGCAACGAGCACACCTCGCTGCACTGGTCGCAGCACCAGAACGAGCTGATCCGCAGGGTCTGCGACCTGTACCCGGACAACTTCGCTCCGGTCTGCCAGCTGCCGCAATCACCCGGAGCCCCGATCGCGGGCTCGGTCAGGGAGCTCCGCCGGTGCGTCGACGAGATGGGGTTCATCGGCTGCAACGTCAACCCCGATCCCAGCGGCGGGTTCTGGACGGGGCCACCGCTGTGGGACCGCTACTGGTGGCCGTTGTGGGAGGCGATGTGCGAGCTCGATGTGCCGGCCATGGTCCACGTGAGCGCATCGTGCAACGACAACTTCTTCACCACCGGGTCCCACTACCTCGGCGCCGATACCACCGCCTTCATGCAGGCCCTGACTTCCGGGTTCATGGCGGACTTCCCCGGGCTCCGCTTCGTGCTCCCGCACGGTGGGGGAGCGGTACCGTTCCACTGGGGGCGGTTCAAGGGCATGGCTCAGGACCACGGCTGGGACTTCGACGGCCTGCTCGACCACGTCTGGTTCGACACCTGCGTCTACCATCAGCCGGGGATCGACCTCCTGCTCGACGTGGTCCCCGTGGACAACGTCCTGTTCGCTTCGGAGATGGTAGGGGCCGTCCGCGGAGTCGATCCCGACACCGGCAACCACTACGACGACACCAAGGTCTACCTCGACAACGCCCCGATCGACGACGCCGCACGGCAGGCGATCCACGACGACAACATCAGGCGGGTCTACCCCCGACTGCGCACAGGAGCAGCGTCGTGACGACCAGTTCGAACCACCGGAGGACCGCCGGTCCGCGCCACGTCGTGGTCCGCTCGATCGAGCGGGCCGATCCGGCCACGATCGACGCCCTCGCCCTGGTCGGTACGGCAACCGTGCACGAGGCCATCGGCCGCAGGGGCTATGTCGGCCCCGACATCACGCCGATCCAGCAGGGAGCCCGGATCGCCGGATCGGCCGTGACCGTGTCGAGCCATCCCGGCGACAACCTGATGATCCATGCCGCGGTCGAGGTCTGCGGCCGGGGCGACGTGCTCGTCGTCACCAACACTGCGCCGTCGACCCACGGCATGTTCGGCGACCTGCTCGCCTCGTCGCTGCTCGCCCGCGGCGTCCGTGCGCTCGTGGTCGACGGCGGTGTCCGCGACACCGCCGATCTCCGGGCGATGGGGTTCCCGGTGTGGAGTCGGCATGTGTCGTGCGAGGGAACGGTCAAGTCGTCGCCCGGCTCGGTCAACGTGCCGGTCGTGCTCGGGGGCCAGACCGTCGACCCCGGCGACGTGATGTGCTGCGACGACGACGGGGTCGTGGTGGTGCCCCGGGGCGAGGCCGGTTGGGCGCTCGAGCAATCCGAGGCCCGGCTGGCCAAGGAGGAGGCGAGCAGGGCCAAGCTCCAGGCCGGCGAGCTCGGGGTCGACCTCTACGGCCTGCGGTCCAAGCTGGCCGAGCTCGGAGTCACCTACGTCGACACCCTCGACGATCTCGACCTCTCGCCCTGAGCGCCGGGGTCACCAGGTCACGTACAGCTCGTTGGGACCGCGGAACGTGATGTTGGGGAAGTAGGTGAAGTCCTGGTCGGCAAGCCGGATCGACGGGATCCGTTCGGCCACGATCTCGGTTACCAGCTGGGCCTCGAACTTGGCGAACTTCGCCCCGAGGCAGTAGTGCACGCCCTTGCCGAAGGAGATGTGGCGGTTGGCGTTGTCCCGGTGGATGTCGAACATGTCGGGATCCTCGAAGAGGTCGGGCTGGCGGTTGGCTGAAGCGAAGTTCAAGAAGATCGCTGTTCCTGCCGGCACGTCGATCCCGCCGACGGTCGTGTCGACCGTCGTCAGGCGGCGCCACGAGACCTGGCTCGAATTGAACCGCAGGACCTCCTCGATCGCGTTGGGTATGAGCGACGGATCGCCGCAGACCTCGTCCCACTGCTCGCGCCTGGGCAGCAGGCACTGGAGCGTGTTGCAGATCAGGGCCGTGACGGCCTCGTGGCCAGCGAACGACAAGCCGTAGATCACCGACTCCACCTCGCGATAGCTG
>JAOTYQ010000851.1 GCA_029861725.1 Acidimicrobiia bacterium
CGCAACTGCGGCGTCCCGCGCCTATCCCGAGCTCATCGACCAGCTCGCCGCCGGCTCCCACGACACCGGATTCGAGCGAGTCGGGCGACTGGCCGTTGCGATCGACGGTGACGAGCTCGACGCCTTTCGTGGTTTCGCGGACGTCGTGATGGAGCGTCAGCAGCGGGCCGGCCATCCGACCGGCCACGAGCTCCTGGAAGTCGGGCCGCACGAAGCTCGTCAGCTCTACCCTGTGCTCGGCGACGTGCGAGCGGCGCTGCTCGATACCGGCGCCGCCCGCGTCGATGGTCGCAAGTTGCGCGAAGCGCTGCTCGGGGCTGCTCGGGAGTCGGGGGCCGAGGTGCGTAGTGCCTCGGTCGACTCGATCGATGCGGTAGCGGCAGATGCCGAGGCGGTGCTCATCGCCGGCGGTGCGTGGTCTCCTCGGTTCGGGGAGGAGCTCGGGGTCAGGATCCCGGTGGAGCCTCAGCGTGGCCAGATCGCTCACCTCGGTGTCCCTCCGGACTTCGGAGACACGGCGGCCTGGCCGATGCTGTCGCTACCAAGCGATCAGTACCAGGTCAGCTGGCCCGGCGGGCGGATCGCCGTCGGCGCGACCCGGGAGACAGGCTCGGGCTTCGCTGCCCGCACGACCGCTGCAGGAGTACTGGCGGTGCTGCACGAGGCGATCAGAGCGTCGCCGGGTCTTTCCGAGGCCGAGGTACTCGAAGTACGGGTCGGGCTGCGGCCAGTGACACCGGATCTCATGCCGGTGATCGGGCGAGTGCCCGGCAGCCATGTCGTGGTCGCCACCGGGCACGGCCCGACAGGCCTGACGACCGGACCGTTCTCCGGGCGGCTCGCCGCCGATTTGGCGCTCGGTCGCTCCGTCGAGCACGATCTCTCACCGTTTGCGGTGGGGAGGGACTTCTCGTGATGGGACTACCGCGTCGGCAACCTACCGCTCCACCGGGTCACCGGCACCTGGCAACTCCTCAGCGGGCACACGCTCGGTTCGCGTAAGATCTGCCGCGACGGGGGGGCGGTGCGTTCCGCCCGTGAAATCGTCGTACTCCCCGAAAGCCATAGGGCTCGTGTTCGTGTTCTCACTCGTGGCCGCAGCGTGCGGCAACGGCGACGACGACAGCGAGGCCACGCAGGAGCCGGCAGCGACCGAGGCGGAGCTGCTCGTCATCGAGAACAACTTCGACCAGGCGGAGCAGGACACCCAGGTCCAGCAGAAGCTCGGCGCCGCAGACGAGAACGTGGTCGCCTACGTGGTGGCCCTTCGACAACGAAGCGGGGGTGGCTTCGCTGCTGGCGCTGTCGGAGAGCGGCCTTCCCGTCATTTAGACCAACCAGTTGCCGTTCCCCGGCTCGGAGGACTTCGTCGTCGGCTACGCGGGCGTCGACGACAAGCTCAACGGCCGGGTTGCCGCCGAGCTGGTTGACGAGGCCCGTGACTACATGCTCGACCAGGGAGCAACGCTCAGCAGCGATGGCGGCAATGCGATCATCATCGGGTTCGTGGCTGGGTACCAGGCGGGCATCGACCGCTCGGCCGAGGCCATCTCGATCCTGGAGGACGCTGGCATCAGCGTGCTCGGATCGGTCGACGTCGGCTTCAACCCGGCCGAGGGCTACGACGGCACGAAGGAGCTGGTGGCGGCCCATCGCGACTCGGGCATCGACCTGGTCTACGCCCACAACAGCGCCCTCGCCGAGGGCGTGATCCAAGCGCTGGAGGAAGAAGGCTTCACGCCCGGCAGCGACGTCATGGTCGTCGGCGGCACCTGCCACGGCAATCTCCGAGCTCGAGGAAGGCAAGGAGTTCGCGCCTTCGGAGCGCTGCAGGGCCTGCTCATCCACCGGCTGAGAATCCACTCGCTCGTGTTCACGCTCGGGTCGCTCATCGCCCTCAGGGGCCTGGCGTTCATCATCTCGAACGAGAACTCCGTCGTCCTCCAGGATCTCGACATCGCCAAGGCCGTGAGGCGGCAGCTGTTCATCTTCTCGCCGTTCAGTCTCGTGGACGATCGGCGTGTTCGCAGTCGTGGGCGTCTTCCTCGCCTACGTGAAATACGGGCGGGAGATCCACGCCATCGGCGGTGGTCGGGCCGAGGCCCTGGCCGCTGGTGTGCCCTTGCTCCGGCCCATCGTCGTCGCGTTCGCGCTCTCGGCCGCCATGGCTTCGCTGGCCGGAGCCCTCACCTTGCTGAAGTCGGGGAATGCAGGGCCGGCCGGGTTCGAGAACCTCTTGCTGCCATCGGTGACTGCGGCGTTGATCGGCGGCGTCTCCCTGTTCGGGGGAACGGGACCGCGTTCGGCGTGGCGATCG
>JAOTYQ010000850.1 GCA_029861725.1 Acidimicrobiia bacterium
CCAACAACCCACCATCCTGGCTACATGCTGATCCGATCCGGTCGCAGGACGCGAATCACGGTCAGAGCACGACATGACCTTGCAGGCGCCCCAGCAGTCGACGGGGGTCGGGCAGTACGTGCCAGGCTTGGCGAGCATCTCACAGGGAGTGCGGCACTCGCCGATCGCCGACGGACGGGCGGCGCTGACGGTGTGGGCGGTCGTCGTGCCACAGTCGTTGGCGTACGGCACGCTTGCCGGGGTGCCGTCGGTGCACGGACTGTATGCCGCGGTGGGCGCTCTAGCCGTCTACGCCCTCTTCGGCACGTGTCGCGACCTCAACATGGGTGCCGAGTCGACGGTGGCGATCATGGCCGCGGCGGCCGTTGCGCCCCTCGCGACCGATGCCGACGACGTCATCGAGCTGACCGCTCTGGCCGCCCTGCTCGTAGGAGGTTGGTGCGTGCTCGGGTTCGTGTTCCGCCTGGGGTTCATCAGCGAGTTCCTGTCGCGCCCGATTCTGGCCGGCTACGTCTTCGGGTCGGGGATCATCATCGTCGTCAGCCAGCTCGAGTCGCTGTTCGGGCTGGAGATCGACACGAGCCTGTACACAACAGACATAGGCGCCGTCGTCCAGAACCTCGGCGACGCCCACGGCCTGACGACAGCGATCGGTATCTCGACTGTGGTGCTCGTCTTCGGGATGCGTGAACTCGTCCCCAAGATCCCTGCCCCGCTTGTTGCCGTCGTGCTCGGCATTGTGCTCGTCGTCGCCTTCGACCTCGATGACGAAGGGATCGCAGTAGTCGGGAGCATCGACTCGGGCGTGCCTGTGCCAGGCGTCCCGAACGTCACCTTCGACCAGTTCACCCAGCTGCTCTTCCCCGCTCTCGGCATCGCACTACTCGCCTACCCCGACAGCTTCCTGACCGCGCGCTCGCTCTCAGCCAGCGGCGGCTACACACTCGACGCCGACCAGGAGTTCCTGGCTCTCGGCGCATCAAACGTCGCATCCGGGTTCCTGCAGGGATTCCCTGTCAACGGCAGCCAATCGCGAAGTTTCGTGCAGCGCGACGCCGGCGGAAAGACGAACCTGGTCGGGCTGATTTGCGCCGCGCTGGTGCTGATAACTCTGTTCTTCCTCACCGGCCTGTTCGAGAAGCTCCCATTGTCGGTGCTCGCCGGAATCGTGATCGTCGCAGGCATCGGCCTGTTCGCGCTCGACGACTTCAAGGTCCTCTGGAGGATCCGACGGTCGGAGTTCTGGCTTGGTGCTATCACCGTTGTCGCGGTACTCGTGCTGGGGATGCTCGGGGGTATTGCGTTCGCGATTGGCCTTTCGCTGATCGTCACTCTCGCCCGCGTCGTGCGCCCTCACACCGCCGAACTAGGCCAGGTCGAAGGAACCGACACCTTCCGCGACGTCAACCGGAATCCCGACGCCAACGCGATCCCGGGCCTGCTCATCTACCGCATCGACGACGAACTGTTCTTCGCCAACGCAGCCTTCTTCGTCCGCGACGTCAAGACGCGCCTCGTTGAGGCGGAACCGCCTGCGACAGCTTTGGTGATCGACGCCGAGGGCGTGTCCGACATCGACACGACCGCGATCCAGCAACTCGAAGAGCTCCTCGACGATCTGAGTGCTGCAGGCGTCACCGTGACATTCGCACGCGTGCGACAACCAGTACGAGAAATGTTGCACCGATCCGGGATCCTGGAACATGTCGGCGACAACGCCATCTTCCTCGAGATCGACGACGCCGTACAGAGTCATCTGTCATCCGGCAACAACAACCAAGAAGAAGAACACGGGTCATGAACCGAAACGAATCGACCGGTGATGCAGCCGTGGAACATGGAGACCACGGCGCCGCGCCGCCAGGGATTTCTGGTCGCCTCCGTATAGACGGAGTGGGCCAACACCGACTCGCCCCGACTGAACCCAGACTTGTGTCAGTCTCGTTGCACACGGTCGGGCGCGTTGTCCCCGACCCCGAGGAGGAACCATGAGTCCACAACTCCATTTCGTCGTGGGATCGCTAAAGCAACAAGAAACGGGAGACACAGCGACGGATACGAGCGAGGTCGAGGTCGTCTGCTCCAACCAGGGCCCGATGTGCGAGGTCCTCTACGAGTGGACGGGCAACGAGCTGTTCGCCGAGGTGACGAGCTTCGTGGTCGGGGTGCCAGTGAAGATCATCCTGATCGCCGCGGTCGCCGTCATCGCGAACAGATTCCTCCGAAAGGGCACCGATCGGCTCACAGAGCGGCTCGGCACCGCAACCGCTGAGTACGGAGACTCAGTGGTGACCGAACGCAGCGTCAACCGGGCCGA
>JAOTYQ010000222.1 GCA_029861725.1 Acidimicrobiia bacterium
AGGCGGCGCAGCGGGCATAGGAGGCGGAGCCCACGCTGAGGACGCCGGGGGCATCGGCGGCGCCGCGGGCATAGGAGGCGCGGCGGGCGCTGGCGGCGCGGCGGGCATAGGAGGCGGAGCCCACGCTGAGGACGCCGGGGGCATCGGCGGCGCGGCGGGCACGGGCACAGCGCGATCCAGGACCCCGGTCGATTCAGCCATGACCCGCGCTCCCGGAGCCGATTGACAGCGGGGGCTGAACATCGATGCAGGCTTCCGAACCGGCGTCGCCGAGCGCCGCCAACATCGGCGGTTGATCGGAACTCGATACGGGCCAATCCACCGATGAGCCGTTCGATCGCTGTCGCCCGGCCTCAGCCCGGGTCATGTTCGCGACGCAGTCGAGCACTTCTTCGCCGTAGCAGTCCTGGATCCAGTTCGACCGGTAGACCGTGTTGAGGTAGCGCTCGCCGAGATCGGGGGCGAGGGCCACCGCGGTCCGTCGCGCGGCGGGATGGCGGGCGAGCCAGTCCATCGCCCCGCTGACAACCGTTCCGGTGGAGCCTCCGAATACGAATCCGGATCTGGCCAGCAGATGACAGGCACGGATGGTGTCGGCCTCTTCGACGTGCACGACGTCGTCCACATACGACTCGTCGAGCAACGGCGGACGAACGCTTGTGCCGAGGCCGGGAATCATTCGCCGGCCGGGCTTGGTGCCGAACGTCGACGAGCCAACGCTGTCAATGGCAACGATCTTCACCGGCCGGTGCCATTGCTTGAAGTAGCGTGCGCAACCCATCAGCGTTCCCGTGGTGCCGGCTCCGACGAACAGCACGTCCAGTTCCGGGAACTGCGAAGCTATCGACGGTGCCGTCGTCCGATGGTGAGCTCTCCAGTTGCCAGGGTTGGAGTACTGGTTGAGCCAGACGTAGCGATCGTCCGCTTCCAGGCAGGCCTGGACGTAGTTGATCCGTGCGCCGAGCAAGCCACCGATGTCGGCCGGTTCCTCTATGATGTGGACCTCGCTTCCGAGCGCCTCCATCAACAGCCGCGACGATGGATTGCACCGAGAATCGGTCACGCAAACGAACTTGTAGCCCTTGCTCGCTGCGAGCATGCTCAGCGCCACGCCCAGGTTTCCGGAGGATGACTCAATGAGAATGGACGAAGGCGTCAGGATTCCGTCCCGCTCTGCGGCCTCTACCATCTCGGTGGCCGCCTTCAGTTTGATCGAGCCCGCGAAGTTGAAGCCTTCGCATTTGAGAAACAGCGAGTCGCCAACAATGGATCGAAGATCCACATACAGCTCGGCTTCATTGAATTCATGGGGCGCAGTGATGATTGGCATGGTTCTCTCCTCTCTGTGCAAGTGAGTTGCTTCTGACTGGTACGGCGGGACGACGTAGAGCGTCGATAGTGAATCCCCCTGCGTCCCCTTCAGCGAGCCTTCCAACTGTTCTACGGGTGTCACGACGGATTCAGTTCGCGTTCAATACAGTGAATCGATCGATGGTGGTGGCAGCTGGTCGATGATTGTGACAATCGACAGCAAAAGCCCAGGTGAGAGCGGTGACTCCCGGACGGATCCTCCTTGTGGGGCCCGCTCCCCATTGACGCTTCGACGGGAACGAAACCGTTCGAACGCACCGTCCGGGAGACATCATCGCAGCCCGAAATTCGGGGGTGCCCCTGCCGTCGCTCGCTGAGACCCATCAGCCGTGCTCGCCAGATTCCCCACCCCGGGGGTGAGTGGATTCAGGTCTGGTCGCCTCCTGGAGTGAGAGGGCATTCGGGATCTCGGCTCTTCCGAGATGCAAGGTCCAACGCGTCACGACTGCATGGGCACGGAACGGACGGCCTCTCGGCACGTGATGCCGGGGAGTTGTGCCCTCGGCCGCCCCCGAAGTGAGCGTTACCTGTGTGGGCTCAGGCACCAACCGGAACGGTGGGTCGTCGTGGTCCGCCGTATCGCAAACGCTTGCTCACGAGCTGGCGGGCGGCTGTGCACCGGCTGCTTGGGTTACCCGGGGTGGGTGATGGCGGCGCCTATGAGGGCGAGGAAGGTGTCGGTGTGGTCGGCGCCGTCGATGATGTCGAGGTATTGGGTGGCGAACTCGTCGGGCGAGATCCGCCCTTCACCGGCATCGAGGAATCGTTCGTAGTCGGTGCGGGCTGTCAGGTCGGGTTCGGTGCTGGTGTCTCCGTATTCGACGTCGACGTCGTCGGTGCTGGAGGTGATGGTGAAGCTGTCGTCGTCGACGAGGAGTCGGACCACGAGGTTGGGGCGGTTGGGTACCGCTTGGAGCATGAGGCGCAGGGGCAGTGCGATCGTTCTGAGGTTGCCGGGTTCTCGGGGATCGGGGTCCGGGTCGAGTTGGCTCCCGAAGCGAGAGAGCTCCCACAGCACGGAGTCGGTGCGGCGGCCAAGCTCGGTCAGCTGGTAGACGGCCCGTCCCGGGTCGGTCGACTTCTCGATCAACCCGGCCTCGGTGAGTTCGGTCAGCCGGGTGGAGAGCAGGTTGGTGGCGATCCCGAGACCGGTTTCGAGATCCTGGAACCGGGCCGGCCCGGCGTGGAGGTCGCGCACGATCAGCAGTGCCCATCGGTCGCCGATGACATCGAGGGCTCGAGCGATCGGGCACAGCAGCCGGTAGCGGCGCTTGGCGGTCATGGCATCTCCATCGTCCAACAATACTTGCAAATCTCAAGTCAACGAGTTAGCTTTAAATTTGCAAGTCAAGCGGACAGCGGGACCCAGAGCCCGAAGACCAGAAGGGAACCACGATCATGTCGAACCTCTACCCCCTCCTCGAGCGCAACCAGACCTTCGCCCGAACCGGGGCCCACCGGGGCCTCTCCCCGATACCCGAACATCAGGTCTTCGTCATCAGCTGCATCGACCCCCGAGTCGACCCCGCTCATATACTCGGTGTCGGCCCCGGCGACGCTCTCGTGCTCCGCAACGCCGGCGGACGGGTGACCGACGAGGTCATCAACGAGATCGCCTTCATCGCGGCCGTGACCGAGACCATGTTCGGCGACGATGCACCACCATTCGAGGTGGCGGTCATCCACCACACGGCCTGTGGCACCGGCTTGTTGGCCGATGACAACTTCCGACACAGCTTCGCCAACCGGATCGACACCGACGAGACCCAGCTGGCCGAGGCCGCGGTCACCGACCCCACCCAGTCGGTCAGGCGAGACGTCGACAGGCTGTTGGCCTCGCCGCTGGTCCCCGGTCGGGTGAGAGTCTCTGGTCACGTGTACGACGTCGACACCGGACTGGTCGAAACGATCGTTTCGGCCGCAGCCGAGGCGTCCCGATGAAGCCCCGCACCCGGCTGGGTCACCGCCTCCACCGACGGCCGACTCCTCCTCCTACGACCCACCCACTCGTCGACAGCCACCCACGAGCACCAAAGACAACAAGCGCTCAGGTGACGAGAGCTCCGACCCGGACTACCGGCCCGCGATCGCAAGTGGCGGCAACGAGATCGATTGCGGCGACCGCGGGAACCGGCATCCGCAGGACGGGTGCCCGCACAAGCGCCTACGGCTAGCTTGAGCCGGATGACGAAGCGAACGGCGTTGCTGGTGGGCTCCATGCCTTTCCACGATGAGCCGACGGCGATGGCGCTCGCCCTCGAGCACCTCGGCGAACACCTGATGACCCTCCCCGACGGCGAGATCGGCGAGCGAACAGAGGCTTGCCCTGGTGGATCGCGGTCGGCATGGGTCCAAGCGATCATCGATCGCTGTGAAGCCGACGCCGACAATTGGACGGTGGTCCGCCGGGCCCGGCGCAATACAGATGGCTACCCAGCCGACTACGAATCGGGCCCGAAACTGAAGCCGAAACACCGGCCGAGAGATATGGCCGATCACCTCGACTTCGGATGGGCCGCTGCGGCTCGGCAGAGCTATCCCGAGTTCGTGCGACTGCGCCGTGAGGCGGGCCTGGACGATCTGCGCTTCCAGGTCGGGCTCCCGACGGGTCTCGGGGCCACGTTCGGGATGATGTCGCCGCCGGCCGCTCTCCGGTATGCGGGTGCGTTCAGCCGCCGCATGGCCCAGGAGGCGAACGAGATCCTGGGTTTCGTGGAGCCGGGCGATGTCGTCTTCCAAGTCGAAGTGCCCGGGGAGTTGGCGCTCGCTCATCGACTGCCGAAGCCACTCATCGGTCTCGCGGTCCGGGGTGTCATCGGCCTCGTCGACCAGATCGAGCCGGGCGCTCCCGTCGGTGTGCACCTGTGTTTCGGGGATTTGAACAACAAGGCCCTGATCAAGCCATCGTCGCTCGACAAGGCAGTCCGCTTCGCCAACGCGTTGGTGGCCAGGTGGCCGACCTCCCACGAGCTCGCCTGGGTCCACTTCCCCCTGGCGGAGGCAGTAGATCCACCACCGCTAGAACGGCGCTACTACGAGCCGCTTGCCGACCTGCACGTACCATCCGGCACCCGGTTCGTCGCCGGTTTCGTCCATCCGCGCCGAACCGAGGACGAGCTTCGCACGATTCGCAGCCACATCGAAGCGATTCGCGGCAGCGAGGTCGACATTGCATCGTCCTGTGGACTGGGCCGGGTAGACGAAGAGACCGCTCTCCGAGTTCTGCGAGTTACCAGCGACCTCACCAACTAGCCGAGCGGTCCCCGATCGGCAGTGATCGGGGACCGCTCGGGGTGCGCGTCGCGGTCGGTCAGACCTCGACCAGCTCTCGTTCGGGCTCCGGGGTGGGCTCGAGCGTCGGCCGGCCGGCGGTCTCGGGGGCGGTACCTTCCACGTCGAGGCGAGGGAGGATCCGATCCAGCCATCCGGGCATCCACCAGTTCCGGTCGCCGAGCAGCTCCATGGTGGCCGGCACGAGCAGCATCCTGACCAGCGTCGCGTCCAGCAGCACGGCCAGTCCCAGGCCGAGACCGAACAGCTTGATCTCGCGGATGTCCTCGAACATGAACGAACCGAACACAACGACCATGATGGCGGCCGCTGCGGTGATCACCCTGGCGGTCGACGCCAGACCATCCGACACCGAGCGGGCGGAGTCCCCGGTCCTGACGAACTCCTCTCGTACCCGCGAGAGCAGGAATACCTCGTAGTCCATCGAGAGACCGAACACGATGGCGAACAGCATCATCGGGATGAAGGGGTTGACCGGAGCGCCTTCGACGCCCAGGACGCTGCCGGCCCAGCCCCACTGGAACACGGCGACCACCGCACCGTAGGCACCGGCGATCGACAGGACGTTCATGATGACGGCCTTGATCGGCACCAGAAGGGAGCGGAACACCATCATCAGCAGCAGGAACGACAGGGCCAGCACGGCGGCGAAGAACACGAGCATCCGTTCGGCCAGGAACTCGGTGATGTCGATGTTGACCGCTGCCAACCCGGTCACCTTCACGTCGAGCTCGGTTCCCTCGACCGCCACCGGGATGACCTCGTCCCGCAGGGTTGTGACCAGGTCGGTCGTGGCTGCCTCCTGGGGGGCCGTCGTCGGGACGACTTGCATCAGGTAGGCATCAGGTGAGGCTGGATCGTTCGGCAGAGCCGGGGTGATGGCCGCCACCCCAGGGGTCTCGGCTAGCACCGTTTCCAGCGCACGAACCGTCTCGAGTTCGTCGCTCGGGCCGGGTACGACGGTGATCATGAACGGGCCGTTGAATCCGACGCCGAAGCCTTCGGCCAGGAGGTCGTAGGCCTGGCGGGTGTAGGTGTCCTCCGGGTAGTTGCCCTCATCGGAGAACCCGATGCGCATGCTCAGCACGGGGATGGCCAGGGCGAGCAGTACCGCTGTTGCCCCGAGCAGCCACAGCCATGGCCGTCGCTGGATCGTGCGGCTCCACCGGTAGGCGAACGTCTCGGCCATGGGCTTGGCCTTGCGGCGAGGTACTTCACGCCGCAGTGGGCGGACGGCGAAGCTGACCAGCAGCGTGAGCCCAGCCAGGGCCAAGGCGACAGCAGCCAGGGCCGTGAAGCCGACGCCGACGCCGAACAGGGCGACGGCGACGAACCCGGCCATGATCAGCCCGCGCCACCTCGTCACCTCGAGCCGGTCGCTGGCCAAACCGAGGAGCGCAGGGAGCAACGTCACCGAGGTGATCATCGTTGCCAGCACGGTGACCGAGACGCCGATGCCCATCCCGGACAGCCAGCCGAGCCCGATCAGCAGGAGGCCGAGCATGGAGATCACAACCGTCACGCCGGCGAAGATCACTGCCCGCCCGGCCGTGTCCATCGCCGTCACCGTGGCCGCTCGCGGAGAGCGGCCCTCGTGCAGGCCCTCCCGATAGCGGGTGACGATGAACAGCGCGTAGTCGATTCCGACTCCGAGCCCGATCATCATGCCGATCAGCGGGGTGAAGTCGGGGACGCTGAAGACATTGCTCAAGAGCGTGATCGAGCCAACGCCGACGCCGACCCCGCCCAGGGCGACGGCGATCGGGAGGCCCATGGCCAATACCGAGCCGAAGGCGAGGATGAGCACGATCACGGCGAAAGCGAGGCCGATCAGTTCGGTCTCGGGCGGTTCGAAGGCGGCGAGGTACTGGCCGCCGGGAAGGACCTCCAAACCGTCGATCACTGGGGCGTGCTCGATGATGGCCTCGCCGATGAGACCGGAGTCCGTATCGGTCACGTCGGCCGCCAGGTTGAGCTGGGCGTAGGCCAGCCGATTGGCGAGCGGCCCCTCCCTGGCGATTTGGCCCTGGCCCTGCTCGGAGTAGGGTGAGACGACCGTCGCCCCGGGATGGCGGAGCTCGCCGCTCTCGTCGGGGAATCCGGCGTCGACCACGGCGAAGAGCTCCTCCATCGCCGCGACGACCTCGGGGTCGTCGATGCCCTGATCGGCTCGAAAGACGATCGTTCCCGACTGGCCGCCGGTGCCGAGCTCGGCGAAGTGCTCCTCGAGCACGGCGAAGCCGTCGGCGCTCTCGGAGTCGGGAGCGTCCGACGACGCGCTGAAGGCCGGTCCGACCGCACCTGCCGCGACGAAGACGGTCGCCAGCGCCACCAGCCAGACGCCGACCGCGGCGAAGCGATGGTCGAAGCTCCATCCACCGATGCGGGCCAGCAGGCCCGCTGGCTCCGCTGGGGTATGGCGGCTCCGAACGCTGCTCGGCAGCCCCGGTGGCTGCCCGTTCTCTGGGATTTCTTGGCGTGTGCTCATCGGGTGACCATGACCGACCGCGGTCGACCAACGGTCGTAGGGCGGTTGTGAGCCGGTTGAGGCCGCTCGACTGGCACACGACCTGAAGGGAGTCGGGATCGGGCGGACAACTAGAGTTGGGGTGAGGGGAGCAGCCTGTTGGTGCAGATCGGTCTTCTTGGTGGCGTAACCGTCTCGACTGGCCGCGGCGAGCTGGTCGATGTCGGGCCCGCTCGGTGCCAGCTGGTCCTTGCCGCCCTTGCGTTGTCGGCCGGCTCCGCGGTGCCGGTGTCTCGCCTGGTGGACATGGTGTGGGGCACCGAGCCACCGCGGACCGCAGAGAAGACCCTGCAGTCCTACGTGACCCGGTTGCGCAAGGGCCTGGGCCCGAAGTCGATCGTCCGCACCGGTGCCGCCTACCGACTGGAGGTGGACGCTGACGCCATCGACGTGCTCCGGTTCCAGCGCCGCCTCGATTCGGGAGACATCGACGGCGCGCTCGATGCCTGGAACGGACCGCCGCTGGCCGGCCTCGATACCGGCGGCATGTCGGCGACGGTGAACGGCCTGATCGAGCAGTGGCTGGGTGCGGTCGAAGTCGACCTCGACCGCCGGATCGAAACCGATGCCGTGTCCGTGATCGGGACCATGACCGAGCTGACGGCGAAGTACCCGTTCCGCGAGGGACTGTGGGCGCTGCTGATGACCGCCCTGTACCGGGTCGGTCGTCAGGCCGACGCCCTGACCGCCTACCGTCGGGCCCGAGAACACCTGGTCGAGGAGCTCGGGGTCGAGCCCGGCCCCCGGCTCCGGGAGTTGGAGGCCTCGATCCTGGGCCACGACGAGCACTTGGTGGTCGACCGAGTGACCGGCGGGGCGACGGGTCTCCCCACCGGGACCGTCACGTTCGGGTTCTGTGATATCGAAGGCTCGACCCGGCTGTGGGCCGAGCACCGGACGGAGACCGCGGCCGCCATGGCCCGCCACGAGGAGTTGGTGCTGGCCGCGGTCGACGGGAACGGAGGATACATCTTCGCTTCCGGGGGCGACTCGTTCGGCGTCGCCTTCCACCGGGCCAGCGACGCCGTGGCTTGGGCAGTCCAGCTGCAGGCGATGATCGGCACCGAACGGTGGCCGGGAGGAGTCGAGGTGCGGCTCCGCATCGGGCTGCACACCGGCGAGGCCGAGGAACGTGGCGACAACTACTTCGGGACTGCGGTCAACGTGGCGGCCCGAATCGCCGATGCCGGTCACGGCGGCCAGACACTGGTCTCGGCCTCGACGGCTGCGCTGCTCGACGACGTGAGCAGTACCGACCTGGTCGAGCTCGGCGAGCATCGGTTGAAGGACCTGTCGGCCAGCGAGAAGCTCTGGCAGGTCGGAGGTGACACCTTCCCTGGCTTGAGGACGCTCGACCGGGCCCGCCACAACCTGCCCGTCCAGACGACCGAGCTGTTCGGTCGCAGCGCGCACATCGCCACGGTCGCCGACCTGGTCCGGGATCATCGTCTCGTCACCCTG
>JAOTYQ010000223.1 GCA_029861725.1 Acidimicrobiia bacterium
CGTGACGCCGACCAGCCCGGCGTCTACCGACTGCTCGCCGAACCGCGATGTAGCCCTGGGCTACGAGCCGACAAGCAGCGAGCAGCGACCGTCGGCGCACAACAGTGGACACGAAGTCGGCCACGAACGACGACGGCCTCGCCTCACAGTGCATGTCCGGGCTACCAGTTGGGCTACCACCTGCCTACATCGATCGCATGAGCCCCATTGGCAGTCCCCTGACCAGGGTATACGTGGACCGTGCTGGACTTGAACCAGCGGCCTCTCGCGTGTGAGGTGCCGCGCGACGTGTCCGCCTGAGACCGCTCACATGCGCTGACCTGCGGAGACTCGAAGCGAGGAGTCCCTCAGTGTCCGCTCAAGCCTGCTGGAGGTCGGGGACTCCGGCGGACAACTCCCTCAGCTATGACTCCTCCGTCAGACCAACTCGAGGGCGAGCGCGATGAACTGGGTGAACTGACCGGCGTTGAAGTTGTTGTCGCTGACGACGATCAACGTCTGGCGGCCGTCGGCAAGCTGTGGGCCGAACGTCATTCCCTCGATGTTGTCGATCGGTATACCGAGATCGTCGAAGGCGAACACCTGACGCTGGGACACCGGTGTGAGCAGGATCGGGGAACCGGAGTCGAAGAGAGCGTCGATTTCCAGCACATCGGTCGCTCCGGCGGTGGATATCTCGTTTATCACCACGACGTTGCCGGTGCCGCCGCCGAGCACTCCGCCAACCGAGAACGACCGCTCCATGACCAGCATGGTTCCGGCATTGTCGATCGGCAGGACCTCGACGATCCCGTTCACTCCGAAGATGCCAGAGGATTCGGCCCAGGGCCCGACCTCGTACACGTACTCAGCGTTTGGGGCACGTTTGCGGGCGTCGTAGACGAGAATGCGAGCCAGGCTGTCGTTCGTGAACGTCGACGCCGGCCCGTCCTGGAACAGCGCACCCTCACTGGCCGTCACCAGGTTCCGGCGATCCGGCGTCAGGTTGAGGCTCTCGAACGCGAGGTTGAACCTGACGCCGTGATCGACCCCGTTCGGGAGGTAGTGGTCGGGAATCGCCAGCTCGGCGGTCACTCGCCCTTTCCCGTTGTAGCGGAGGATGAATGGGTCGACGATCGGATCGCTGAAGATGTTGCCCTCCGAAGATACGAAGAAGGTCCCCGGTGCAATGAGCGCCAGCCCCTCCGGGTCCACACCGCCGGGAGCAAAGGGCGTCTTCTTGTCATCGAACAGCTCTGTGGTGTCGACGAACTCCACGTCGCCATCGTCCAGAGCACCGTCGCTCAGATCGATCACAACGGTGTAGTACCTGACCGGGTCCCCAGTCGGCCGATTGCCCTGGTCGTCGGAGATCACGTGATAGAGGTCCCTACGGTGGTCGTAGGTGATGCTGGACAGGCCGCCGACCTCGGTCCCCTCGAAGAGCGTCCCCGTCGGCACGATGACCTCTCCGATGAATTCGATATCGACGACGGTCTGCGGCTCGTCGACCACAGGGGCAGGCAAGGCCGCCGCTGGCAGCAGCAATGAGGCCGCCATGGCCAGCGTCGCGATCGGGCCGAACAGGCTCAGGGCGCGTGCTCGCATGATCGTCCTCCTCGATCAGGCCCGCTACACGTTGAAGCTAGTCGAAACGGGCTACGGAGCTCGACCCTACGAGCCGGGGATGTTCATCAGGAGAAGCTGGCCCTCCTCCCGCTTGATGGTGATGTCGCCGTCCATCATCTCGTCGATGAATGGAAGATCGTGGGCCTGCACGTCGAGCAGCCACGAGCCGGGACCGAACCACGCCGAGGCGTCGACGATGCCCGACGACTCGCCCCCCGTGTCGACCACGTCGGCAACCGCCGTCCAGCTCTCGTCTGCGAACTTGTATTGCCAGATCTGTGCGTCGTCGGCGTCCTCCTGCACCATCAGGCTGTTGACGCTGGTGTCGATGTTGTCCGGCGCGGTGAAGCCAACGAACTTGGGGTCCTCCTCCGGCGCGTCGCCGTCAGCCAGGACGGTGAAGCTGTCGACCTGCGTCGGGTCGTCGTCGTTGAAGACGAGCTTGAACATACGCCCGTTGTCGGCCAGACCAGTTGCACCACTCGGGCGGTGCAGGCGGCCGGTATCGGGATCAGGGAGGACCCTGCTGGCGCCGGTGTCGGCGACATAGACGATTCGGCTGTCGTTCTTGTCCACCGCCACGTCTTCGAGCCGGACGAAGGTGAAAACATTGTTCTCGACCGACCAGTTCTCGAGAGCGTCCTGCGGCGCCTCCCTTGTCTGACCGCGGGCGATCTGCTTCGGCACCCGGATGAACTCGCCCCGCATCTCGTCAGTCAGACCGAGGTCGAGATAGTCGTTCGCATCGTTGAACGGATCGCCGGTATCGACGGCGTCACCGTTCTTTTGGGTGACCCGGAACGCCCAGAGCGACCCCTTGTCCTTGAACAGGTCCTTCTGATCGTCGACCAGATACATGTAGAACTGCGACGTCGTCGCCGTGAACGTATCGTCCGTCGAGAGCAGGACGAGCTCGTCGTAGCCTGGGACGGCCACGGTGTTCTCGTGATTGTGCCGGCCCATGCCCGCGATCGGCTCGAAGTCCCCGGTTGCCGTATCGAGGGCAACGGCGTAACCACCTTGCCGTTGGGGAGCAACAGCGGGGTCGGGCTGATACGACGCTCCCGGTGGCCGGTCGACGACGTCGTTCGTCTCTTCGTTGGCAAAGAAGACGTGGGTGTCGAAGCCGTCATCGGGCGTGGCGACCGAGGCCGAGCAGAATCGCAGGAATCCCTCGTCGGACGAGATGGCCACAGCGGCATTCAGCACCTGGCCGGTGTCGGTATCCAGCGTCCAGCGGGTCACCGACGCATCGATGAAATCGCGGGCGTTGCGGAACGGGATCGTCGTCTGCTCGTGGGCGACATAGACGTCGACGGTGTCGTCACCGTTGGTCGGGACCAAGCCGATGCCGTCGGGGATGCCCTCGAACTTCACTCCGTCGACGACCTCGCCGACGCTGATGATCGGCGTGGCTACGCCGCCGACGTTCAGGGTGATCAACGCAGGATCGCTCGTCATGAATCCATGACTGTTACCCGCAGCCGGCACCGGAAGGCTTACTGCGGCCATGACAAGCAACGCCACCGCTGCCTGCAATATCGTTCTCATCGCCATCTCCTGCTGCTCGGAGCTCCGACGCCAGGTCGCAAGATGAGATCCGACGCCGCCGGCCCGCAAGTAAGAACCTAGTCAGTCCCGAGGATGAGCGCTCGCGGCAGACGCGATCAGTAGTACTTGCGGATGCCAGTGGACCGTATTGGACTTGAACCAGTGACCTCTTGCGTGTGAGCCGCACCGGGTGTACGCCGCCGGCCACTGGTGTGCGCTGACCTGCGACGACGCGAGTCGACCTGTCCGGCGACGACCGCTGAAGGCTGCTGAAGTTCGGGAGCTGGAGCTACCAGTTGGGCTACCGGGGCACTCGGGCACGCTGCCGTTGATAGCTCGCTTCCGAGAGATCCACAGTGATCCGCCTCCCGAGCGCAACCGCGACCTGATGGAAGGTGGTGAGCGTGTCGCCGATCATCACGGCCCCTCACAACGGAACAGCTTCACGGCGGATGTGTTCGTCGCGCTCGTTCAGACCACCGGCCGGCACGACATCACCCGGCACCCGAGCAGGGCCTCGAAGTCATCCTGCAGATGCAGAAGGTCGAACAAGGAGCTACCGGGTTCGGACTCCACCAGAAGATCGATGTCGCTGCCCCGCATGTCCTCACCACGAGCCGCCGACCCAAACAGGGCGACCGACACACCCTGACCCCGGTGGGCATGAGCCAACTCCGTGATCTCGGCCTGGTGACGTTCGACAAGTGTGCGACGGGACCCCATGATTCCCGAGTTACTCGCTCACCGCACCCGAAGGCTCAGCAGTGCCGAGCCAGCAAGCGGCGCCCAAAAGGGGCGCGCTGGGATCCATCACCGAGCCGAACTGACTGCTCGCGCACAAGCCACAGGCCCCCAGGCTTTGGGTTAACCACCAACGACCAACGAAGGCCGACGAACACCAGCGAACGATCAGCAACCCTGAGACCTCACTCGCCTGCCGCCCCTGAGGCTACCAGTTGGGCTCCCAGCGCTCGGATCGATCCCGACAAGCCGGCTGTCAGCCGCTGACCAGGGAAAACGTGGACCGTACTGGACTTGAACCAGTGACCTCTCGCGTGTGAGGCGCCGCGCCATGCGATCGCTGGCGGTCGTGGACGTGCGCTGAACTGCAGAGGCTCCAGGCGAGGAGTCCGGCGATGACCGGTGACGGCTGCTGGAGTTCGGGGGCTGGGGCTACCGGTTGGGCTACCAGCAGCGACCGTGCTTGCCTCCGCCGTATCAGCTCGCTGCCGACAGCGTTACGGTTGTCGGTGAGCTGGTCTCGAGAGCTCGGTCTCGTTGCTGGTCGATTGCCTGACGCGCTCTGCGCTGGATCTCGAGCTCGAGCCCCGACCACCTCGCCTGGGGGACGCCGTCTGCTCGGCTAGCTAATGTGGTTCGTGAACGACGAGCAGCAGCTTGCGGAGGTGAGCGTCGAAGGTCTGGCCAAGATCCGTCTCCTTGAACGCGATCCTTGCGTCAGCGTCGTTGCCGAAGGCGGCGAGGCGGGTCACATCGACGGTGTGGTGCTGGCCGGTGACGTCCGGTTCCTCGAAGGCCAAGAGCGCCAGGAGTGGGGTCATCGGTTTCCACGACAACTACATGCCACACATCGATCGTCCCTGTGGCTCCTCCGACATCCCCGACAACGCCAGGTGTTCGCGCTCGCACCACGCGTGGTCTCCGCGTTCAGCGTCTGAGGCGGGCAGCGACACAGCCCATGTCGCTGCCCTTGAATGGTCGGCGCGTTACGCGAGCTCAGGACTGGTAAACCCACTCCCCGCCCAGCATGGTCGCCAAGACGTTCGTCTCGGCGAGCTCATCGAGGGTGCACGTCAGGGGGTCTCGATCGACGACGGCCACATCGGCCCACGCCCCGGGGGCGAGAGTGCCGATGCCATCCCAGGAGAGGGTCCTCGCGGCATCGGTCGTCCACATTGCCAGCGCCTCCTTCCTGCTGACGGCATGGTCGGGACCGTCGTTGCGACGGCCCGAGCCCCAGAACTCGTGGGTCTCGGCCAACACGAGATTCTCCCAGGGATTCTTTGGCCCCCAATCGGTGCCCAGCCCGACCACGAGACCGGCGCGGAGGAGTCGCTTGAGCGGCACCTGATCCTTCCACGCCCACGTGCCGATCCGGTCCCCGTACAGATCGCCTTTGGCTGCGCTGAAACCCATGCACGTCGTCAACTTGAAGCCGAGGTCCGAGTAGGCGTGGGCATGAGCTTCGGTGATGAGGATCGCGTGCTGGATGAGCCAGTTGTTCGCCGTGGCGGCTGCCCTGACCTCGTCCGCAGGATGCCTGGCCAGCTCGGCGAGCACATCATCGTGGTCGCGGTAGCCGGTCAAGACGAAGTTCGCCTGCAGCCCGGTCTCGAGGCAGGTCGAGACGAACGCCGACAGCTTCTCGGGCGACAGGAACGTGATGCCCGTCGTCGGTCGACCGTAGGGGCCGTCGTAGGGCTCCGGCATCCGTATACCGCCCGGCCAACAGGGACCACCTTGGCCGAAGGTGACGCCCGAGAATCGAAACGTGTCGTCGGTATCGCCGATCTCGGCAGCCAGACGAGCCGCCATGTCGAGGTTCGCCTGATACTCCTGGAGGGTCAGGGGCTGCCATGGCGGGTAGGCGAATCCCTCGACCTCGAGGGCGGTCTTCACCCGGAGGGAGAGTCGCCCGTCTCGGTGCAGGTCGCGATACGCCGAGATGTGACTTGGGCTCATGTTGTGGCCCTCGAAGATGGTCGTGACGCCGCGAGCGTTGTAGTCGGCCATCTCCTCGACCGTTGAGTCGTGGAGCTCCCATGTTGCTGGGCCGGGGAGGTGCATCCGGATCTGCACCCAGAACGGGTCGAAGCAGTAGTAGTTGTTCACCGCGCCGTGCAGGATGCCGGTCAGGCTTCCGTCGTCCGCCCGTCCGAACTGCACGTCTGATACCTGGTCCGGCACCGTGTCGGTGAGCCCGCAGGCGCGCAGGCCCGCGGTGTTGAACGAGCACACGTTCGGGGACTTCGGCGCCCAGGCCTCGATGTGCACGGGATGATCGATCGTTGCGCGGTCGAGGACGAAGCGGTCCGGGAGACGACGTTCGTCGAGATCGCGATGGGAGCGACGGACGAAGTAGTGGGGCTCGCCGACCGGCGTCGTCACGATCCACTCGCCCGGTGGAGTCACAGCGGCCCGCTCGCGGATCCGGCCCACGATCTCGTCATGGTTCTGACAGTCCGTGATGTCGAGAACTGCCCGCTGCCTCGCCCCGAAGTGCAACACGTGGGGGTGGGTGTCGATCAGGCCAGGCATCACGACGGCCCCGCCGAGATCCATCCGTTGCGCGTCAGGGTCGAGCGCGGTCATCTCGGCCACAGACCCAATACCCTCGACGCGCCCGTCCCTTCCGACGAGCAGGCTCTCGTGGATCTCATCGGTCCCGTCGAAAGGACGCACGGAGCACTCGGTCAACAGCTTTCGATCCATGGCGGTCTCCTAGTCCTCGGACGGGTACGTGCCCTGCATCGTCCCTGCCGCCGGGCGGCGACCGGGGATGCGGTCGGACGGGTCCCACGGTGATGGCGGAATATCGAGGTCGTCCACCTGTCCTGTCTCACTGGTCACCCCCAGGGCGCGGTCCACCGTGTCGGACAGGTCGTCCTTGTAGGGGTAGCCGAGATACCAGCCAGCCCAGTTCCGAATCGGGTCACCCGAGTAGTACCTCGCGTACTGGAGCATGCGGGAGCCGAAGCTGTCCCCGATGGCATCCCACGCGAGCTTGAACAGCGCGATCCTCTCCTCGGCGTCGACCCCGGGGCGCCCCCTGACAAACCGGTCGATATCGGTGCGGATCTCCGGGGCGGCCAGATCCGCTTCCGTGGGAGCGTAGAACAGGCCACCGGCGGCGAGGGTCTGGATGATCTCGACGACCCTCGGGTACAGACGAGGGGCGCGTAGGTTGGCGGCGGCCAGGAAGGGTTGGTGGACCGACCAGACACCGTTCGGTTGCTCGCTCGCGAGGGACTCGGCGCCGTAGAAGGCGGCGCGGAACCCCTCCAGCTCGATCAGTAGCTCCCCCAGCTTCTCCTGGACGTGGAGGAACTCGTCGATACCGACCGCGTCGGCCAGCCGCATGGCCAGGCCGCAGAGGAACTCGAGGCTCGACAGCATCCGGGCCGAGGTCTGAACAGCAACGGTTCCATCGCGAGGGCGAATCCGATTGCACACCTCGCGGGCAGCCGGTCCCCCACCGTCGACGAACACGCGATCCCACGGCACGAGCACATCGTCGAAGACGGCGATGCAGTCCATCTCCTCGAAGCGAGACGACAGAGGGTGGTCGAAGCGGCTGCGACCTGGCGGTGCGAACGTTTCACGACAGATGAACCGAAGACCGGGCGAGTTGGTCGGGATACCGAACGCGAGGGCATACGCCTCGTCGCCCTCCCTCACCCCGCCGAAGGGCCACACCATGACCTCCTCGCACAGCGGAGCCATCGTGCCGAGCATCTTGGCGCCCCGGACGATGATGCCTTCAGATGTCTCGGACACTCTGCCGAGATGTGTGAACGGGTCTTCCTGTTGGGCGGACGTCTTCGAGCGATCGACCTGGGGGTTGATCAACATGTGGGTAAGGAACAGATCGTTGTCACGTATGTGACGGTGGTAGGCGACGATGTTGTCGCCGTAGGCCTCGGAGCCACCCGAAGCGAAGAGATCCGGGAGAAGGGAGAAGTCAGTGAGGATCGCGTTCATGAAGTCCGGGGCCCGACCCATGAAGCCGAAACTGTGGTCGGTGCGCAGCTTGAAGGTCTGCCGTCTCCTGATCAGGTCCTCCTTCGACCGGGGAACCAGGAACGACGACGAGTACCCATCCGTGAGCGCGAAGCCGCAGTGTCGGGGATCGAGCTGGAGATCGTACTGCTCCATGACGCTCGCCAGCGGACCGGCAAACGTGGGCTCGCAGGTCACGTCCTCGACTCGCTTGCCGCTCAGCCAGACCTCTGGTTGATGCACCCGAAGGCTCTCGAGGTACTCAACGCCGCTCCGTGCTCCCATCGCCCGACGGTAGCCGGTAGCCGGAGCCAGGCCCCAAGGCCGAGTGGCTCGAGACCTTCCCCAAACAGTCCGACCTCGCGCTCGACTCCGCTCCCGACCCAGACGCCGCCCGGGGGCGAGTGCTCGCGAACACGGCGCACGGTCCCAGGCCACGGGCCAACCATCAGCATTCAGCGAACCCCGACGAACACGAGCGGACGATCAACGACCTCAAGATTCCGCGCCTTGGGCGCACCTGAGGCTACTAGTTGGGCTACCAGCGCTCGACGCCCTCGAAGGAGTCCGATCGACAACCCGCTGACCAGGGAAAACAGTGGACCGTACTGGACTTGAACCAGTGACCTCTCGCGTGTGAGGCGCCGCGCCAACTGTCCGCTGGCGGTCATGGATGTGCGCTGAGCTGCGGAGACTCAGAGCGAGGAGTCCCTCG
>JAOTYQ010000224.1 GCA_029861725.1 Acidimicrobiia bacterium
GAGGAGGACGTCACCTGGGAAGGCCGGTTCCGGGCTCCGCTGCGAGGCCATACGACGAGGCCCCGGCCGGTGTCATCGCTCCCCGTGTGGATCGGGGCCGGGTCTCGTGGGTCGGCCGAGCTGGCGGCCGACCTCGGCTGCTGGCTGATGCTGCCGAGCGTGTTCGGGAGGCCGGAGGTGTTCGCCCCCATCGTGGAGATCTATCGGAACCGGTGGGAGTCGCTGGGGCGCGACTGGGACGACGCCCGGGTCGGCGCATGCTCCCACACCTACGTCGGGTTCACGCACGAGGCGGCGATCGCCGATTGGGAGCCGTACTACCGGAACTACTGGACGTTCGTTGGCACCTTGCTCGACGGAACCGGCGTGTGGCCGCCGTTCGACTACGACGAGCTCCTCGCCGGCCCGGCGATCTGCGGTGGACCCGACGAGGTGGTCGAGCGGATCGGGGTATGGGACGAGTTGCTCGGCCTCGACCGGCACCTGTTCATGTTCGATCTCGGTGGCATCGGGGAGGTCGAGCTGCGCACGTCGATCCAGCGGTTCGCCACGGACGTGGCGCCGCAGCTCAACTGACCGGCTTCACCTCCACCGCGTACGAGACGTCCCAGAGGGTCAGGCCGTGCGGTGGGGCGGGCTGTTCGGCCGCAGCGCGGTCGCGGGCGGCGAGCACCGCCGGCATCTCGTCGGGCTCGCGCTTCCCCACCCCGACCGCCACGAGGAACCCGACGATGCTGCGGACCATCTGGTGGCAGAACGCACTGCCCTCGATCTCGAAGCGGAGCACATCCCCGGGGTCGAGGACGGTCCACGACGCCGCCCGCACCCGTCGAACCAACGACACCTCGACCTCCTCGACACCCAGGCCGAGTCTCGAACGGGGTCGCCGGCAGAACGACGAGAAGTCGTGCTCGCCGACGATGTGCCCGGCCGCGTGCTGCATGGCGCCGAGCGAGAGCTCGTCGGGGATCCACCAGGAGGTCGCAGCCAGGAACGGGTCGAGGACCTCCCGATTGACGATCTGGTAGCGATAGGTCCGACCGGTGGCGTCGTGCCGAGCCGAGAAGTCGGAGCCGGTGACGGCGACCTCTCGGACGACGATCTCGGGGCCGAACACCGAGTTGATGCTCCGTTGGAGCTTGCCGAGGTCGGTGTCGTCTGGCAGGTCGGTGGAGAGGACCTGGCCCCAGGCGTGCACGCCGGCGTCGGTCCGGCCCGACATGACCAGCTCCGGCTCATGGCCGACGATGCGGGAGACAAAGGTCTGCAGCTCGCCGACGACCGTGCGCACCCCCGGGTTCGGCGCCAACCCCCGAAACCCCGCCCCCAGGTACGCCACCGTCAGCTTGACCCGCATCGAGTTATCTCTCTCGAGGACCGCGAGTTTCGGCGGAGCCGAAACTCGCGAGGTGAGCGAAGCGAACGACGCTTATACCAGCTCTATCCGAGCCATCGGGGCGTTGTCGCCCTTGCGGGGCCCGAGCTTCAGCACGCGGGTGTAGCCGCCGGGCCGGCTCTCGTAGCGAGGGCCGACGTCCTCGAAGAGCTTGGTGGTCATCTCCACGTCACCGAGATAGGCCAACACCTGACGGAAGTTGTGGAGCCCGCCTTTCCTCGCCTTGGTGATCAACTTCTCGGCCACCGGCCGCACCGCCTTCGCCTTCGCCTCGGTGGTGACGATCCCTTCGGCGGCCACGAGCGATGCCACGAGGTTGGCCATCATCAGCTTCTGGTGTTGGGCCGACCCGCCGAAGCGACGGGACTTGCGTGGTCTGCCGGGCACGATCAGCTCCTCCCGCCGCGCAGGGTCAGTCCCCGCTCGTCGAGCTTGGCGATGACTTCGTCGAGCGACTTCTGGCCGAAGTTGGTGATGGCCAGCAAATCGTCGTCGGTCTTGGTCAGCAGCTCGCCGATCGTGTTGACCTGGGCCCGCTTGAGGCAGTTGCGGGGACGCTCCGAGAGATCGAGGTCTTCGATCGGGAGGTCGAGATCGGGCGAGCCTGAGGCGGCGGCAGGGGCCTCGCCGAGGGTGAGGCCTTCGGGCTCCTCGCTCATCTCCTCGACGAGCTGCATCAGCGACCGAAGCGTGGCGCCGGCCGAGGCGAGGGCGTCGCGGGGGGTGATCGAGCCGTCGGTCTCGATGTCGAGGATGAGCCGGTCGTAGTCGGTCGACATCTCGACGCGGGTCGGTTCGACCGACAACGAGACCCGTCGGATCGGGCTGAAGATGGCGTCGATCGGAATCACGCCGATCGTGCTGCTGTCGGAGGGCCGGGTCGACGAGAGCCAGCCCCGGCCGCGACCGACGGTGAGGTCGATGGCGAGCCGGCCCTTCTCGTTGAGCGTGGCGATCAGGGCGTCGGGGTTGAGGATCTCGACCTCGGGTGGGCACGAGATGTCCCCGGCCGTCACCGAGCCCGGTCCGCGGGCGTCGAGACGGAGGACGACGTTCTCTTCGCTCTCGCAGGTGAGGACGACGTCCTTGAGGTTCAAGATCACGTCGGTGACGTCTTCGACGACGCCGGCGATCGTGTCGAACTCGTGCAGCGCGTCGTCGAAGCGGACCGAGGTGATCGCGGCGCCGGGCACCGACGACAGCAGCGTACGGCGGAGCGAGTTGCCGAGCGTGTGACCGAAGCCGTGCTCGAGGGGGCCGATGGCGAACGAGCCGTGCGACGTCTGTCCGTCATCGAGCTGTTCGACCGTGGGTCGCTGAATGACCAACATGGGGGGTTTCCTTGTGGGTTCTGGCCGGTAGAGGTGAACGGAGGCGGTTCTTGGCGATACTCGGGGTGCCTGCGGGCGGGCAGGCGGCTACTTGCTGTAGAGCTCGACGATGAGCTGCTCGCGGATCGGCACGTCGATCTGCTCGCGGATCGGCTCGGAGTACACGGTGACCTTGAACTCGTCGTCCCGCTCGAGCCACGGGGGTGGCGTACGATCGAGGACGTCTTTGTTCCACTGGACGATCGGGTTGGTCCGAGTCTTCTCCCGAATCTCGACCACGTCGCCCTTGCGCACCCGGTAAGAGGGCACATCGACCCGCTTGCCGTTGACGTTGACGTGGCCATGCGACACGAACTGCCTGGCCTGGGGCCGGGTCGATGCCCAACCGGCGCGGTAGATCACGTTGTCGAGGCGCAGCTCGAGGGATCGGAGCATGTTCTCGCCGGTGACGCCCTTCTTGCGCGACGCCTCCTCGTAGACGCGGCGGAACTGGCGCTCGTTGAGCCCATAGGTGAACCGAGCCTTCTGCTTCTCCTGGAGCTCGGCCAGGTACTCGGTGTTCTGGTTGCCCCGGCGACGGGTGCGGCCGTGGATGCCCGGAGGATAGGGCCGCTTCTCCAGGGCCTGGGCCTCACCCCGGGTGCCGAAGATGTTGGTGCCGAGTCGACGGGAGACGCGGGCCCGGGGGCCGGTGTAGCGAGACATCGATCAGACCCTCCGTCGCTTCGGCGGCCGGCACCCGTTGTGGGGAACCGGAGTGACGTCCTTGATGCCCGTGACCTCGATGCCGGCATTCTGGATCGAGCGGATTGCGGTCTCCCGACCGGAGCCGGGGCCCTTGACCTGGACATCGACCTTGCGCACGCCGTGCTCCATCGCCCGGCGAGCGGCCGCCTCGGCCGCCATCTGGGCGGCGAACGGCGTCGACTTGCGGGAGCCCTTGAACCCGACGTTGCCGGCCGAAGCCCACGACAGCACGTTGCCCTCCTGGTCGGAGATCGCGATGATCGTGTTGTTGAAGCTCGACTTGATGTGGGCGACGCCGTGGGTGACGTTCTTGCGCTCGCGCTTGCGGGGTCGACGACCCCCGGGGCTGGGCTTGGCCATGGTTACTTGGTGACTTTCTTCTTACCGGCGACGGTCTTCTTCGGGCCTTTTCGGGTACGGGCGTTGGTCTGGGTCCGCTGACCGCGGACCGGCAGGCCCTTACGATGGCGAATGCCCTGATGGCAGCCGATCTCCATCTTGCGCTTGATGTCCTGGGAGATCTCGCGCCGGAGATCACCTTCAGTCTTCAGATTCGTGTCGATCCAGGCCCGGATCCGCACGACCTCGTCGTCGGTGAGGTCCTTGACCCTGGTGTTGGCGTCGACTCCGGTCGCTTCGGCTATCGTCTGGGCGGTCGACGTGCCGACGCCGTAGACGTAGGTCAGCGAGACGGCGAGCCGCTTGTCGCGGGGAATGTCGACACCTGCAATACGTGCCATGTCAGCCTTGCCTTTGCTTGTGACGAGGGTTCTCGCAGATGACCATGACCCGCCGATGGCGGCGGATCACCTTGCACTTCTCACACATCGGTTTGACGCTTGGACGAACCTTCATCGGGGTTCCTGTACACGGTTGAGAGACGGGCGGCGAGCGGCCGCTCGGACGGGGTGGGTTATTGACGTGGCCCTGAGGGCACTTCGGTGAGGCCCGCTGTTTGTAGCGGTGGTCCGCTACTTGTAGCGGTACGTGATGCGCCCTCGGGTCAAGTCGTACGGAGTGAGCTCGACCTGGACGCGATCACCGGGAAGGATGCGGATGTAGTGGCGGCGCATCTTGCCGGAAATGTGGCCCAAGACGGTGTGCCCGTTCTCGAGCTCTACTCGAAACATTGCATTGGGGAGCGACTCGACTACGGTGCCTTCGAGCACGATCGCATCTTCTTTGTGCTTTGGCAGGACAATCCTCCATGACCGGGGGGGGTCGAACAGAACGTGGGTGGGGTGCGAGCGGCGGGGTTGGGCTCGCGGTGCCATGATGGGGGACGACCGAAGGGTCGAATCGCACCGACGACGCACGCGAAAGAACCAACAGACAAGCCTAGTGCGCCCGCTATGCGGCTCCAACCCGGTAGAGGGACGTTAGGTGCACTCGAATGCTCCCGTTTACCCGGGATCGGTAGGGGCCGTCGATCATCAAAGTCCGGGCTGCGCCGGATGCTCGTCGAGGATCGAGTCGACGGCCGACACGAGGCGCTCGGTGACCTCCACCTCGGTCCCCAGCCCATCGACCGTGACCAGCAAACCCCGCTCGTCGAACCAGTCGAGCACCGGTCGAGTCTCCTGCTCGTAGAGGTCCAATCGCTGGGCGATCGCCTCGTCGGTGTCGTCGGTACGGCCCCGGGCCTTCATCCGGGTCGTCACCTCGTCGAGGGGAACGTCGAGGTCGATGACGGCGTGAAGCGGGTCCTCGCCGAGGGCGTCGAAGAGCCCTTCGGCCTGGTCGACGGTGCGGGGGAAGCCATCGAGCACGAAACCCGAGGCGACGACGTCGGGCTCCGAGATCCGATGCCGAGCGATCGGGATCATGATGTCGTCGCCGACCAGACCACCGGCGTCCATGATCTCACCGGCCTTGCGGCCGAGCTCGGTGTCGGCGGCTCGCTCGGCCCGGAGCATGTCACCGGTGCTGATGTGCACGACCCCGTAGCGCTCGACGAGCCGCTGGCACTGCGTGCCCTTGCCGGCTCCCTGCCGACCGAAGATGACCAGTCGGGTTGGCTGTCCCATCGCTTTCCTCCCGGTACCGGCCCCGTCGGCCTCTACCGCTCATGCGCCCGTCGGGGGCGACCTTCAATCTTACAAGCTGCCAGCGGTGCGACTGCAGCCCGCGATCCCGGCCGTCGGCCGGAATCCTCACTTCAAGAAGCCGTCGTAGTTCCTCGCCATCAGTTGGGAGTTGATCTGCTTCATCGTCTCCAGCGAAACCCCGACCGCGATCAGGATCGACACGCCGGAGAACCCGACGAGGCTGGCGGCGTTGTTGCTGCCCGAGCCGAGGAGGCGGGCGAGCGCGGCCGACGGGATCAGGGCTACGAGGGCCAGGAACAGGGCGCCGGGTAGCGTGATCCGGTTGAGGATCTTGGCCAGGTGGCGCTCGGTCTGGGGCCCGGGGCGGATGCCGGGGATGAAGCCGCCCGATTTGCGCAGTTCGTCGGCCCGGCGCACGGGGTCGAACGCGATCGCGTTGTAGAAGTAGGCGAAGCCTACGATCAACGCTCCGAACACGAGGATGTAGCCCAGGTTGTCGGGCTGGAACAGGTTGCTGGTGATGAAGTCCCGCACCTGATCACCCCAGTTGGGGTCGAGCGGGTCGCCGCTCGTCGGCAGGACGTTGGCGATCAGCGATGGCAGCTGCAGCAGCGAGCTGGCGAAGATGACCGGGATGACACCGGCCTGGTTGACCTTGAGCGGGATGTAGGTGTTGTTGCCGCCGTACTGCCGGCGACCGACGACCCGTTTGGCGAAGTTGACCGGGATGCGGCGCTGCCCCTGCTCGACGAAGACGATCCCGGCGCAGAGCACGACGAGCAAGAGTAAGGCGACAATCAGCCATACCCAGCCGGAGATGGCGTTGATCCGGATGCCGAGCGCCGGGAGGCCGCTGACCACGGAAGCGAAGATGATCATCGACATGCCGTTGCCGATGCCCTTCTGAGTGATGAGCTCGCCCATCCACATGACGAGTGCGGTGCCCGCTGTCATGCACATCACCGCCATGATCACCCGGCCTGGCGACGAATCGGGGAACAGGCCCACGTCGACGCCGAAGAACGCCTCCGGGTTGTTGCCGACGATGAACACGATGCCGGTGCTCTGGACGAGTGCCAGCAGGATGGTGATGTAGCGGGTCCACTGGGTGATCTTGCGCTGCCCGATCGCACCCTGAGACTGCCACTCCTCCAGCTTGGGCACGGCCACGGTGAGGATCTGGATGATGATCGAAGAGGTGATGTAGGGCAGGATCCCGAGGGAGAACAGCGACAGCGACGCGAGCCCGCCCCCGGTGAACAGGTTCAGGTAGCCGAAGATGCCGCCCGAGGTCTCCTCCGACTGGGCCCGCAGCTGCTCGATCGCGTCAAGGCTGACTCCGGGAGCCGGGATCTGCACCCCGAGCCGGTACACGACGATGATGAAGATCGTGAACAGGATCTTGTTCCGCAGCTCCGGGGTCTGAACGATGTTTCGCAGCGTTGACATGGATTCCTCCGACCGGTCGGACTTCACACAACCCGGACGGTTGCCGTTAGCGGTTGGTCAAGGCGTTGCCTCGAGCGGCCGGCCGCACCTTGAACGGCAGCGGCAGCTTCTCCACTGTGCCACCGGTTGCGGTGATGGCGGCTTCGGCACTGCGAGAAAAGGCATGGGCCGACACGTGGACCGGCTCGAAGATCTCACCCCGGCCTAGAACCTTGACCAACGCCCCCTTGCTGACGAGGCCCTTGGCCAGGAGTATCTCGGGCGTGACCTCGACGAGCCCCGACGCCACGATCGTGTCGAGGTTGATCGCCTGGTACTCGACCCGGAACGGGTTGTTGAAGCCTCGCAGCTTGGGCATGCGTTGCTGCAACGGAAGCTGGCCACCTTCGAAGCCGACCCGGATCTTACCCCTGGCCCGCTGGCCCTTCATGCCGCGGCCAGCCGTCTTGCCGCCCTTGCCGCCGATGCCCCGGCCGACCCGCTTGGCCCGCTTGCGCGACCCCTCGGCCGGCTTCAGGTCGTGGATCTTCATGTGCGGGCCTCCTCGGCGGTCGTGACCTCGACCAGGTGCGGAACCCGGGCGATGATGCCACGTATTTCCGGACGGTCGGGGAGGGTGTTGGATTTTCCGATGCGGCCGAGCCCAAGGGCCCGGAGACAGCCACGCTGCTTGGGCTTGGAGCCGATGGCCGACCGGGTCTGAGTCACGGTGATCCGGGGCTCGGCCATCAGGTCGACCCCCCTGCGTCGGCCCTGGCGGCCACGGTGCGCTGGCGCTCGTTGTAGGCGTCGAGCAAGCCCTTGGGTGTGAACTCGGTCGCGTCGAGACCTCGTAGGCGGGCCACCTGATCGGGCCGCTTCAAGCCCCGGAGAGCGTTGATGGTCGCCCGGGCCACGTTGATCTGGTTGGCGGAGCCGAGCGACTTGCACAGCACGTCGCTGATGCCCGCCTCCTCGAGGATGGCACGAGCGGCCCCGCCGGCGATGACCCCGGTACCCGGGGCGGCGGGCTTGAGCAGGACCTGCCCAGCACCCTGCTCACCGATGATCGGGTGGGTGATCGTGCCACCGGCCATCGGCACGTCGAACATGAGCCGGCGGGCCTCCTCGGTGCCCTTCTGAATGGCGAGGGGGACCTCCTTGGCCTTGCCGTAGCCGAGTCCCACCCGGCCGTTGCCGTCGCCCAGCACCACGAGTGCGGTGAAGGCGAAGCGGCGTCCACCCTTGACCACCTTGGCCACACGATTGATCGTGATGACTCTGGACTCTCGGCCGTCTCCACGATCGCTTCGGTCGTTGCTAGCCATTGTGCATCTGCTCCTAGAACTCGTGCGCCGTCCGGCGGCCGGCGCCTGGAGTTTCGGCCGCCGGCCGAAACATCCCTGGCTTGAAGATCGTCGTCGACACTCGTGACACCATCCCTAGAACTCGTGCGCCGTCCGGCGGCCGGCGCCTGGAGTTTCGGCCGCCGGCCGAAACATCCCTGGCTTGAAGATCGTCGTCGACACTCGTGACACCATCCCTAGAACTCGTGCGCCGTCCGGCGGCCGGCGCCTGGAGTTTCGGCCGCCGGCCGAAACATCCCTGGCTTGAAGATCGTCGTCGACACTCGTGACACCATCCCTAGAA
>JAOTYQ010000225.1 GCA_029861725.1 Acidimicrobiia bacterium
GACGAAGTCCCATTTCCCGTCGAGGATGACGGCATCGGGTCGTACGTCCAGGCCCTCGATCGCCCGCCTCGCCGCCAGCTTCTGAGCCTCCGACATCCCGAGCTCGTCGCACTCGGCATGGCTCACGTGGCCGACCGACCAGGCCTGGCACCAGGCTGCGATCCGGTCGAACATCGCCTCCCGTTCCACCTCCGTGAGCGCTTTCGAGTCCCGGACCTTGTTGATCCGGCGATCGCGGGGGACGACTGCGGCGCCGACGGTCAGAGGACCAGCCCACGATCCGCGGCCCACCTCGTCGACCCCGACGACGATCTCACAGCCGGCCTCCCAGAGGAGTCGCTCCTCGGTGAGGCCCGGCGCTCTTGCCTTCAGCGCCTTGCGCAGTTTGGGCACGGTCGCCGTCGCCATGGGCCCCGACGTTAGCCGCTGCCCCGGCGACCGGCGCGCGTGCCGCTACTCGAAGATCCCGCGGCCGATCAGCTCGGCCGCCCGATCCGGTTCGTACCCGAGGATGTCGGTCAGGATCTCCCACGTGTGCTGGCCGAGGGTGGGTGACCCCCGCTCGACCACGGGAGCCGTCCTGCTCAGGTGCAACCGGGAGCCCTCTACCCAAGTGGTGCCCATCGCATCGTGGGGGACCTCGACGAAGTGACCGCGGTGGCGAAGCTGGGGATCGGCGAACGCCTCGGCCGAGTTCTGCACCAAATGGGCTGCCACCCCCTGCGCCTGGAGCTCGTCCATCGTCTCTTCGCCGTCGCGCCCGGCGCTCCAGGCGGCCACCACCTCATCGAGCTCACGGCGCCGGTCGAGCCGGGCCCGAGTATCGAGGCCGGCCAGGTCGTCCCGCCCGAGGGCTTCGCACAGCGCCTTCCAGGCCCGGTCGCCGGTCACGGCGATCGCCAGCCACCTATCGTCGCCAGCGACCGGGTAGACCCCGTGGGGAGCCATCGTCGGGTCGTCGTTGCCGGCCCGCTCCATCACCCGGCCGTTGACCGTGTAGTCGAGGATCGCCGGGGCTTGGAGCTGCATCGAGGCCTCGGCCTGGGACAGATCGATGTACTGGCCCTCTCCGGTTCGACGGCGGTGCTCGACCGCCGCCAGGATCGAGGTGAACAGGAACCGCGGCGACACGTAGTCCGTATAGGCCATGAACGGCCCGCAAGGGGCGAGGTCGGGCCAGCCCGTGATGTGGAAGAACCCGGAGATCGCGGCCGCCATCGTCCCGAAGCCGGCAAGCAATCGGTGCGGCCCGGTCTGGCCCATCAGGCAGCTCGACGCCATGATCAGGTCTGGCCTCACCTTCCGGAGCGACTCGTAGTCGTAACCCCAGGCCGTCATGGCCTTCGGCGAGAACGACTCGAGCGTGATGTCGGACCAGCGAACGAGGTCATGCACGAGATCCCGGGCGTCGGGGTTCCCGAGGTCGAGGGTCATGCCCCACTTGCCGACGTTGATGTTCGAGAACTGCAGCGCCCAGTCGGGGTGGGTGTTCTCGTTCTGGAAGTTGCCGGCGGTGCGGAGGGCGTCGAGGGCTTGGGTGGACTCGATCCGGACGACCTCGGCCCCCAGCTCGGCCATGACCCGGCTGGCGTACGGGCCGGCGAACACCCACATGAAGTCGGCGACCTTGAGCCCGGCGAGGGGTCGCTCGGCGGGCGCAGTCGTCGCCGGATCGATCGGCACGTCGCGGGCTCGCCGGCCACCGCCGAGCACGGCGTCGGTGTCGGCCCCCAGTGTCGGGGCGGCCGGCAGCGACGGTCGGGGGGTGGCGGAGAAGTTGGCAAACGGACCCGGGAACCGCACCCGGCCGGCGGCGGTGTCTACCTCGTCCCAGAAGCCACGGGCCGCCCACTGCTCGCTGGCAACGACGTCGGCGGCGGTGGTGACGGGAGCGATCAGCACCCGACGCTCGAACGATGCAGCAAGCAGCTCGTCCTTGGTCTTCGTGGCGAAGAACGCGGTCAGGCACTCCTTGATCCGCTCGTACTCCGACAGCGGCTCGCGGCCATCGAAGAGCATGTTGGCATACTCGACCCAGTCCTTGTCTCTGGTCGCCTCGTCGCAGAACCCCTCTTCGTGGACCCAGTTCATGAGGTTGGCGGTGAACGGGCCGAGCGCCGACCCGAACAGGAACGTCACCGACACCTGACCGTCCTTGCAGGGCCACAGCAGCTGCACCTTGCTGTCGAGACCGGCGAGGCGCACCCCGCCGGCAACTCGGGTTGCGGGTCCGCAACCACAGGGCTCGTTGAGGAGGAACGATTGACTGGCGACGCTGAACGACTGCTGGGCCGATATGTCGATGTGCTGACCGAGGCCGCTGTTGTTCTGCCGATCGTGCAAGGCGGCCATCACTGCGCAGGCGGCATCGATCGAGGCGTGATGGTACGCCTGGGGCAGCGAGATCCGGAGCGGTGGGCGGTCCTCGTTGCCGGTCAGAGCCAGCACACCGGCCGCCGCCGCCACTACGAGATCGGTCTCGTGCCAGTGGGCCTTCGGGCCGGTCTGACCGAAGGCTGAGATCGAGACGACGACGAGAGCGGGGTTGGCCTCGATCAGCACATCGGGCCCGAGACCGAGCTCGGCCATCGCCCCGGCCCCGGCCGATTCGATCAGCACGTCGGCGTCGGCGGCGAGGTCCCGCAGGCGGGCGCCGCCGTCGGCGCTGGTGACGTCGAGCTCGATCGACCGCTTCCCCCGATTGAACGCCCAGTGGAACAGCGACGCCTCGCGGTCACCGCCGTCGAGGGGGTCGGCTTCGAGCTCACCGGCGAAGGGCCCGATGCGCCTCGAACGGGAACCGCCCGGCGGTTCGACGGCGATCACCTCCGCTCCCAACATCGCGAGCATCTGGCCGCACAGCTGGCCCCGCTCGTCGCTCAGATCAAGGACCCGGATGTGATCGAGCATGTGACCACTGTCTCACTCGCAGTCAGCAGCCGACAAGGTCCCGACGAGTTCGTCCGACGCAGCCGCTCAGCTGAAGCTCTCGCCCGGCCCTGGGGACGGCGGAAGCGGTTCGGCCGACCCGGCGAGCAACGCTTCGCCCTTGCGCTCGGTCGTTAGCCACGAAGGATCGAGCGCAGGGCAGCGGATCGTCACCGCAGTCTTGCCGTTCGGTGAGAGGTCCCAGAGCAACGCTGGCCGGGGCCCGTGCCACCGTATGGCGAACGACAGCGGCCCGTGCCTGGTCGGCGCCCGGAGCACCTCGGTGCCTCCGCCCCGCCAGGCCGCCGGGTAGGTCGGCACGAGGACGAGGTCGTCGCCCGCGTCGTCGATCAGGAGCGATCGGGCAGCAACCACGAACGCAGCCGCCGAGACGGGATCGTCGTGGCACCAGCTGCCGGCCGAGGACGCACCGGCGAGCAGCTCGTTGACAACGTCGATCGTTGGCGGGGGGACGGTCACGGGGAGATCCGGTGAGTCGGCCTGGAGCCGGTCGGCGCCGAGATCGTCTCCGGCGAGCCGGGCGAGCCGAGCCAGGCTGTGGCGGACCACGGCCACCAGGTCGGGATCCTCGTTCGGATCGGCCTCGGTCTCGACGTCGAGCACGCTCGTCGAGCCGCGGGTTCGCCCTTCGTGGTCGGGCTCGGAGCGAGCGCGGGCCCGGAGGCTGGGGAGGCGGCGGAGGGTCCGCCTCCCGACCGCCCGCTCGACCAGCGAGGTCGTTCGGGCCATGGTCTCGACGAGCTGGGTCATCGGAGCGGATCCGGACAGCTCGGCGGCCAGGGTGACCGCCGCGACGACGGCGGCTCCGGTCTCGGGCGTGGCGCCCAGTCGGCCGGGGAACGACTCGCCGACGGCGGCCAGCGCGGGGGCGACGGCGATTCGGTGCCCGCCCATCGCGAGCGCTCGCAGTAGCTGGTCGGCCCCAGGCTGCAGTTCGGCCAGCTGCGGGCCCAACGTGTCGGCGGCCAGCAGCAGCCGGGCGCGAGCACCGTTGCAGGCGGCGGTGAGGCCGGGGTCGGGGAATTCGAGCCGGGCCCCGCCGTCGATGACGGCATCCCAGCCTCGGGCCACCTCGTCACGATCGGGCGCAGCGGCGACGGCGACCGGTTCGCCGTCGATCGGGGGCGGGCTCGGGACGAGCAGGAACCGTAGGGATGTGCGATGGGGCAGTGGGTACAGCAGAACGCCGTTCGGCACGGCACCGGTTCTCGACAGCTCCCAGTCGAGCTCCCGACCGGCCAGCACGGCCCCCAGCACGTCGGTGTTGGCCGATCCACCGGACGTGCCCGGGGGCCGGGGGAGGACGAGGGCAGGGCCGTCGCCGACGCGGAGCACGCGATCATCGAGCCCGATGAGGCGGATGTCGTCGAGGTCTTCGGCTCCGTCGACCGTGTAGGGCCGGATCGCCAGGGCCAGGGCGATCGGGACCGGTGAATCGTTGTAGATCTCGACGACGATCGCCTCCCGCCCGTCGACGAGCGCCCCGTAGACCGTCTGCCGAGCGTCCCCGGACGGGATGCGGACCGTCGTCTCCAGCACCGGTCCCGCCCCGAGCCGCCGCTGACGGACGGTCGGCTCTCGGGCCGGCAGGTACCAACGGTCGTCGGCACCGAGCCACCAGTCGAGCGACCAGCCGGCGTCGCACGGTGTGATGAGACCGGCCGCGTCGACCCGAGCCGGTGACCGGCCGTCGAGGGTGCCGACGAGCGTCCAGCCAGCGTCGCTGGGGCGCTCGATCGCTCGGGGGGCAAGCTCGAGGGTGGACATCACCGGGTCAGGATAGGCGAGCCGCTCGGGCCGGCTCGTCACTCGTGCCCCAGACGGCCCCTGAGCAGGGACTCCTGGGCGAAGTCCGGGTCCTGGCCCTCCCAACAGATGGCATGCACCTGCGCTGCGATCGGCATGAACACCTCGTGGCGGTCGGCCAGTTCCTTGACGACCCGTGCCGCCTTGACCCCTTCGGCCACTTGATCGAGATCGGCGAGGATCTCGTCGATCGAGCGACCGGCGCCGAGGGCACGACCGACGCTCGAGTTTCGGCTCTGCGGACTCATGCAGGTGGCGAGCAGGTCTCCCATGCCGGCCAGGCCGGCGAGCGTGAGGGCTTCCCCACCCATCTTGGCGCCGAGCTCGATCAGCTCGGCCAGACCGCGGGTGATGATGGCGGCTCGGGCGTTGTCGCCGAGGCCCCGACCTTCGACCGCCCCGGCCGCGATCGCATACACGTTCTTCAAGGCCCCGCCCAGCTCGCAACCGACGACGTCGTGGTGGATGAAGACCCGAAACGTCGGCGTGCTGAACACGGGTTGGAGCCGCTCGGCGATGTGCTCCTCGCTGACCGCGACCACAGCGCCGGCAGGGTGCCCGGCCATGATCTCCTTCGCCAGATTGGGGCCGCTCAGTACGCCGACGGGGCGCCCCGGGAGCACCTCCTCGACGATCTGGGTCATCCGCAGCATCGTCTCCGGCTCGAAGCCCTTGGCGAGGCTGACGACGGGCACCCACGGACGGAGCGACGAGGCGATCGCCTCGCAGGTCTGGCGAAACGCCCCGGTCGGCACCCCCATGACCAGCAGATCGGTGGCCGCCACCGCCGCTTCCAGGTCGCCGGTGGCCCGCAGCTCGGGGTGAAGCTCGTAGTCGGCGAGGTATCGGCGATTGCGGTGGACCGTGTTGATGTCGGTGACGGTGGCTGCGTCGCGGGCCCAGACCGTGGTCCGGCAGTTGTGAGCGGCGAGATGGGCCACCGTCGTCCCCCACGAGCCACCACCGAGGACGAGCACCCGCAACTCCGACATGGGCTGCAGGGTAACGGCAGAGCGGCCGTCGCTGCCCGGGCCGCCGCGGTGTCTGGAGGCCCCCTAGGCTCGCAGCGATGGATGAGGCAGCGAGCACCGGCCGAGCGGCCACGGCGGTCGTGATCCCGGTGAAGTCGTTCGAGGTGGCAAAGGGCCGGTTGGCCGACACGCTCGACGCCGAGGCCCGGACCACCTTGGCCCGGCGCATGGCCGGGGCGGTGGTTGCCGCCGCCGCTCCCCTATCGGCGTGGGTGGTATGCGAGGACCACGACGTTGCCGCCTGGGCCCTCTCCCGGGGAGCCGGCGTGATCTGGCGTGAAGCGCCAGGGCTGAACGCAGCTGTGACGGCGGCCGTCGAGTTCCTCGCAGCCGACGGGTACCGGCGGGCGATCATCGCCCACGGCGATCTGCCCCTGGCCAGCGAGCTGGAGTGGGTCGGCGACTTCGGCGGCGTCACCATCGTTCCCGACCGTCGAGGCGACGGCACCAACGTGCTGTCGGTGCCGACCGCAGCCGGATTCGTGTTCGCCTACGGCCCCGGCTCGGCGGCCAAACATCGAGCGGAGGCCGAGCGTCTCGGTCTGCCGATCCGGGTAGCGGAGGACGAGCGTCTCGGCTGGGATGTCGACACCCCCGACGACCTCGCGGTGTTCGACGAGGGGCGCTCGTGACCGAGGCCCAGAATCCCCTCACGCCGGCACCGGTGTCGATGACGGTGGCGTCGTCGAACCTAGCGACACCGGGGCGGGTCCTCGCCATCGGGGCCCACCCCGACGACGTCGAGTTCGGCTGTGGGGCGACGCTGGCCAAGTGGGCGGCTGAGGGCTGCGCCGTGCACGTGCTCATCTGCACCGACGGGTCCAAGGGCACCTGGGATCCACTAGCCGACGAGGCCCAACTGGTGGCAACCCGCCAGCGCGAGCAACGGGCCGCCGCCGCTGCACTCGGTGCGACCGGCGAGGTCGGGTTCCTCGGGTGCATCGATGGCGAGCTCGACTCGTCACTGACCGAACGGGCCCGGGTCGCGCACTGGATCCGCAAGACCCGTCCCGACGTCGTGCTCGGTCACGATCCGTGGAAGCGGTACCGGCTCCATCCCGACCACCGCCACGCCGGGCTCCTCACCACCGACGGCGTCGTAGCCGCCCGCGACCCGAAGTTCTTTCCCGACCAGGAGCTCCCCCATCACCGCCCGAGCGCGCTGCTGCTGTTCGAGGCCGACGAGCCCGACCACGTCGAGGAGGTGTCCGGCTACGTGGAGGCCAAGCTCGCGGCGTTGCTGTCTCACGAGAGCCAGTTCGAGTCGACGATGGCGTCGGGTGACGACCCTGACCTACGCGCCTTCAGGCGCCGGGTGCTGGCCAAGCTCGAAGCGGCCGGCGCAGCGGCCGGCGTCGAGCTCGCCGAGGTGTTCAAGCTCATCGACGATCTCTGAACCGGCCCTGCGGCGCTGCGTGTTCTTGTCGGGACACCCGTTACACTATGTAACCGTGAAGATACACAGTGTTAGCTCGTCCAGAGGCCGATGACGGACAGCTGGCGCCGCGCACGTCTGGCCCACCGAGACCATCAGGCAGCAGCCATCGCCGCCAGTGCGCTCCGGCTCGTCACCCAACACGGAGCCCCTGCCCTGTCGATGGCCGCGGTCGCCAGAGAGGCTGGGGTCTCCCGCCAGACGCTGTATCGGTACTACGGAGATGTAGACGCCGTGCTCGTCGGTATCGCCGAGCTGGTCGCGGCCCACGACGAGGACTTCGAACGGCTGGTGGCCGAACAGCCAGACCCGGGTTCCCAACTCGACTTCGTGGCCCGCACCATCACCGGCACTGGGCATGCAGAGCACTCGGCCAGAGCGTTGGCGGCGCTACTCCCGCCGGAAGGGCGAGACGTGCTGAGCCAGCACGAAGCCCGAGTCCATCGACTTGTCGGCAACGTGCTTCGACATGGCATCGACGACGGCAGCTTCCGGAACGACCTCGACCCCGAGGCCGACCCGCCGCTCATCGTCGGCCTTCTCGCCGCCGCTGATCCCGACCAGCCAGAACGAGCACTCGCCCTCGTCCAGCGACTCGTAGAGACCCAAACAAAGGAGCCGAAGCCATGACCGAACCGACCTACACCTTCGTCAGCGTGTCCACCGCCAGGCCGGGTCGCCTCGACGATCTCGTCCGACTCGCTCGGGCTCCCAGCGAGAAGATGGATGGCGTGGTCCCAGGCATGATCGCTCGCCAGGTCGGCGTCGATCGAGAGCGCAACACCGTTGTCGTCTGGGTGACCTTCGCCAACCGCAGCGACCTCTACGACTACCTCGACACCCAGCAGGGCAAGAACGACCATGGCGACGGCGACGACATCACCGAGATCATCGACACCTTCGCCATGTACGACCTCACACCCGTCTCCGGCCGACTCACCACCACTGCATGACCCCGAGTCGAGAGCCAGCTGAGGCCAAGCGCAACGTCACCGACGGTCTCCGTGAGCTGGTCGAAGCAGCGGGGTAGGTGGGGCGGGTCAGGACCTCGCCGGGCTCGTCCTGATCATGTTCATGGCGATGAGGGCGATCTGGTAGAGGACGACGAGGAGCAGCACGAAGCCGATCAGCCCGCCGATGAGCGGCAGCACGCCGAGCACGGCGCGAGCGATCAGCGCAACTGCGACGATCACGAGGCGGGACCCATTGGGGGGAGTCAGGAGTCTGTCCATCCTTCAATTCTTCGACGCCAACCTCGCTTCCACAATCAGGTGAGACCCTGATTCAACCCTGAGACCCCCGAGCGCCGACTCCGGCCGGACGGCGAAGCCGGTGCCGAGGTCATCCAGGGCCGCAAGGTCAACGTGACCGCCT
>JAOTYQ010000852.1 GCA_029861725.1 Acidimicrobiia bacterium
TATCGGTGTCCCTCGCAAGGACGCAGGAGGCGGCCTCACCCGTGAGCGTGAGGCAACGACGAGGACGCCGCGAGGGGCGTCGAGAGCCGGCGAATTAGTGACATGATCAGGCTGACAGGACACTAGGGCTCCGGCGACGGCGTTGTCACGCTCTCCGCTTGGTCTTCTTGTGTGGCGTCGGACCGGGCTTGGCGGTGAAACGATGGTCTTCGACCAGGCGGAGGAGGTCGTAGGCACTCACGATGCCCACGGCCTTTTTGTCCTCGGTGACCACCACATGGTGAATGTGGTGATTGCGCATGATCCTGGCTGCGATGTGCGGGCCGTCGTAGCCGGGCACCGTGTAGACGGGCTGCGACATCAGCCCCTTGATCGGCGCGCCATCGGGGTGAGCCTCGAGAAGGTCGGTCGCGGTGATCATGCCGACTGGTTCCCCATCGGTGTTCACCACAGGGAGCGCCGACACCCTGTGCTCGACCATCAGCCCTCGGACGTGACCGACGGTCTGGTGGGGCCGGGCCGTCATCACCGGCTGACGCATGACCTCGTCAATGTTGACTTTCACTTGTCAGAATCTATCCATAGCCCATCGCTCATTGCTCATCGGGAGGGGCCCGGCCGGCCCCTGCCGCCCACAGTCGGCGCTCGGTAGCCGGTGTCGCACAACATCGTGTGGGGGTCCCAACAACGTTGGGGGCAGGCGCCTCGTCAAGTGGTTGGGCCATGAAGGACCGGCCCAGCTCTACCACCGATGGTCAGACGTGCCGTCGCGGGGAATCGTCATCAGCGAGTCGGACTCGATCACAGGAGCCTACGAGGACCTTCTCAACTATCAGGAGTGGCTGGAGTTCGAGACACACCCGCCGCTCACTATTGAGGTAGCTCGCTGGCCTCGGCCGGGTGCGCTCATCGAGGATGTTGGGTCCAACCTCGAGATCAGGCGGATGCGGGTCGAACGCTTCCCGTACTACGCCGCCTACGTGGTGCGTGAGGGTCGGGCCACAATCGTCGCCACTGCCCTGGTAGCCCAAGTGGTAGCCCCGGATGTGCCTTGCTCTGAGTCGGTCATTGTGTCCCCCTAGGGGTCAGAGATTGGCGGTCGCGGGCATGACGTGCTCGATGAACAGGTCCATCGAGCGGCGCACTTCGGTGGCGTCGAGGTCACCCCATTCGAACCCCAGCACGAGGGGGTCGATCCCGAGCTGGGCTCGTTCGGCGACGAAGGCGGTCATCATGGCGGGCGTACCAGCGAACGCAATGTTGGTGGCCAGCGCCTTGTCGTAGTCGCCGTCAGCGCTCGGGCTCATGGGCAGCTTGCTGATTCCGAATCGTCGCCACAGCTTGGTGATGTTGGCATCGAAGTGCTTCCAGGCGATCCGTCCCCGTTCTCGGACGATGTTCTCGTCTTCGGCAAGAATGACTCTCACCGACGCCCCGATCGATGGTGTTGCCCCGGGGTTCACTCGGTTGTGGCCAGCACGATGGGCGTCCACCAGCTCGGTGAACTGCTCCACGGCGGCCGCCAGCCGAGTGGTCGTGCCGCCGGTGATGGTGTGAAACCCCCGTCGTGCGGCGAGTTTGACGTTGCCCGGGTACCACAACGGTGGGTATGGGCGCTGCAGGGGTCGCTGCTCGATCGGCACGTCGTCGAAGCTCCAGAAGTCGCCACGGAAGGTCAGCGAGTCTCGGGTCAATGCAGTAAGCAGCACGGTCAGTGTCTCTTCGGATCGAGCGCGGGCCTGATCGGGGTCGAGGCCCCAGAGCTGGTGTTCCGATGGGGAGATGCCCCGGCCGATACCGACCTCCAAGCGTCCGTCGGAGAGGTGATCCAAGGTGGTGATCTCCTCGAGAAGCCGCAATGGATGATGGAACGGCAGCAGGTACACGAGGGAACCGACCCGGAGGTCGGCGGTTCGAGCCAGGACAGCAGAAAGCCAGGTGGAGACGCTGGGTGCCATGTCGAGTGGGGTGAAGTGGTGCTCGGACTTGAAGTAACACCAGAAGCCCGCCTCGTCAGCCACTTCGAGAAAACGAAGCCGATCTCGGTACATCTGGCCGGGCGACACCGAGGTCCGCTCCATCTGGTCGAACATCCCGAACCGCATCTGGCCTCCCGGGTCGACCCACCGTCCTCGTCGACACCAACAACCAGTTCTAGTCAGCGGCGTCGGCTTGTGAAAGCGGGCTCGTACTCAGCGAACGGGAGCAGGGGCGGATCTGATCGGGGTCCGACCCCAGGTCCTCACCGTCGGCACGACTTCTCGCGCGAGGAGCTGTAGGGAGTCGGGC
>JAOTYQ010000226.1 GCA_029861725.1 Acidimicrobiia bacterium
CTTGCTCCCGGCCCCCGGCCCCCGGCGTCCTGCAGGGCTCGGCACGTCGGACCTTCGACCCTGGGCAGACCGGAGCGGCGAGGCCACGATGGAGCGAGGACAGCTGCAGCGGCCACGCCCCTAGCCCGCTCGGCTGACGGACACACTTGGGCAGGTGATCACCGTGGCAGTACCGAGGATCGAATTGCTGGAGCGGGCCATCGCCCCGACGGCGAGGATCGTGTCTGGCGTAACCGAGGATCGGTGGGCGTCGCCGTCGCCGTGCGAGGACATGACCGGCCTCGGCCTGGTGGAGCACCTGGTCGGCGGTCTCGACCAGTTCGCCGCCGTTGGTGCCGGCCAGCCATTCGACCAGATTGCCACCGAGCGCTCCTTCACCGCGACGGATGCACCGAACGAGTACCGGGCGGCGGGCGACCGCATGCTGGCGGTCTGGTCGGAACCTGGCGTGGTCGACCGCAACTATGCGATGCCGTGGGGTGACACGGCCGGATCCGACCTCGTCGGGTTCATGATCATCGAGCAGCTCACCCATGGATGGGACCTCGCCAAGGCCACAGGCCAGGAACCGGACTACGACGACGATCTCGCCGAAGCAACGCTGCAGCTCGCTCGCGGCTACGACGACGCGACGATTCGAGTGCCGGGGATGTTCGACGCGATCGTCCCTATCGCAGACGACAGCGCCGCCATCGATCGTCTGGCCGCTTTCCTCGGCCGGCGACCCGACGAGTGGTGAGGTCGACACTTCGCACAAGCTTGCCGTTCCAGCTGGCCTCGGTGGCGTTGCTCGTCGTCGCGGCGTGCGGTTCGGGCGCCGTCGTGGCGTCGGATCGGACGACGACATCTCCCGTTCGATCACAGCCCGACAACCGATCGACGACGAGCGTCACAAGCCCCGCCGTGCCGACCACGAGCTCAGCACCGGTCACGACGACGGCCTCGACCACGTCGGAGGCCGCCCGCGGCCAGTTGATCATCCAAGGAGTCGGTGATCTCAACCTCGATCCGTCCTACATCCCCAATCTCGCCGTCAACGGGTACGGGTTCGCATTCGAGGGTCTCGACGGCCTCCTCCTCGACGACGATCTCACCGTGGTGAATCTGGAGTGCTCACCCTCCGACCTCGGTGAACCCCTACCGAAAGCGTTCAGCTTCCGCTGCGATCCCGATGCGCTCGAGGTGGCCCGAGCCAATGGCGTCGACGTCGCCAACCTGGCGAACAACCACGGCCTCGACTACGGGCTCGACGCCATGCTCGATGGTCGAGAGCAGGTCGAGGCTGCCGGGATCGCACCGGTCGGCGTCGGCCGCGACCTGCGACAGGCCACCAGACCGGCCCTGATCGAGACGCAGGGCTGGACCGTGGCGGTGCTGGGGATGAACGGGGTGGTATCGGCCGAGTGGTGGTTGGCCGACGATGGCCAGCCGGGCATGGCCAGCGGCGATGACACCGAGCAGATGGTGGCCGCCGTCGAGGCGGCCGACGAGCTGGCCGATCTGGTCGTCGTCAGCATCCACTGGCTGTGGGAGCTGGAGACCGAGCCCCGAGCCGACGATCGGGAGCGGGCGGAGGCCATGATCGCTGCCGGCGCCGACATCGTGTTCGGCCATCACCCCCACCGGTTGGGAGAGGTCGAGCTCATCGATGGCCGACCGGTGTTCTGGACACTGGGCAACTTCGTCTGGCCCCGCTTGTCCGACGCAGGGGCCACCACCGCCGTCGGACGGGTGATCGTCGACCCCGACGGCTCGATCGAGGCCTGCTTGATCCCGGCGTTCATCACCACCTCCGGTCAGCCCGAGCTCACCGGGAAGCCGTCGTGCGGGTGAGGCTTGCCCGACCCTGCGGGACGTTTCGGAACGACGGCTCGATGCTGCGAGCGAGCGTCGTCGGCGCATCTCGTACACCTTGTACACGAAGACAGGGGCACCGTCGTGGGTATGTCGAACTACCTGAGGGAGCTGCGGGCACTCGTCGGCGATCGAGAGCTTCTCTTGCCTGCGGCGGCGGTCGTGATCACGGACCCGCGCGATCGCCTGCTGCTCGTCCGGCAGAGCAACACCGGCGACTGGTCCACGGTCGGAGGGATGATCGAGCCCGGGGAGAGCCCGATGGTCGCCGCGGCTCGTGAAACCCATGAGGAAGTCGAGGCCGACGTCGATCTCGACCGTCTCCTCGGGGTGTTCGGAGGGCCGGGCTACCGGGTCGACTATCCGAACGGCCACCGGGTGGCCTACGTGGTGGCCGCCTACAGCGCCTCGCTGCGGTCCACCCCTCGACCCGACGGTGATGAGGTGACCGAGATCGGTTGGTTCTCCTCTGGCGAGCTGGCGGCGCTGGACCTGAGCCCGCTCAATCGGACCCTGCTCGTCGACCTCGGCTGGATCACCGGCAGCCGGGCGACGTAGCGACGGACGTCACGACAGCTTCGGTAGCACCTCCGTGGCCAGCAGATCCATCTCTTCGGCCAGGACCTCCTGTGGGACTGCGCCGGCGTCGAGGAGGAAGAGGTGCCGGTCGAGGCCGAGCGTCTCGTTGATCACGCCGATCCGATCGACGACCTCGGCCGGACTTCCGCAGATGGCGGGCCCCTGGAGCAACGTGTCGAAGTCGGTGTCGCGGCCGAAGGCGCTGCGGATGGTGAGGGCGAAGTCGCGATAGTGCTCGAGGTGGGGACGCCACCGGCGGCGAGCCTCTTGACTGGTCGTGGCCACATGGAGGTAGCTGGGGAAGCCGATTCGGATAGCCGACAGGTGGCCGGCCTCGGCCAACCGGAGCCGGTAGCGGTCGACGATGTCCAGGTAGTCCTCGGGCCAACGGAAGAGGCTGGGGAGGAACAGCGGGAGCCCCAGCGCGGCGGCGAGGTCGGACGACGTGTTCGAGAGCCCGCCCCCGATCCATACTCCGGGGTAGGGCTGTTGGATCGGGCGGGGTTCGAGCCGGATGCTGTCGAGCGGCGCCCGGTAGTCCCCTTCCCAGGTCACCTCGTCCTCGGTGAACAACCGCAGCACGAGCCGCAGGTACTCCTCGAAGCGCGGTCGCAGCTCGTCGAAGTCGGCGATGCCGAAGGCGTGGGCGGTGTGCTCCGAGACACCTCGGGCGAAGGTCATCTCGGCCCTGCCCTTGGACAGCACGTCGAGGGTTGCCAGTTGCTCCGCCTGGCGGACCGGGTCGGTGTTGGCGAGCAGGGTGACCGACGTACCAAGGCGGATCCGTGAGGTACGCGACGAGGCAGCGGCCAGCACCAGCTCGGGGGCGGAGAGGATGTACCCGCTGAAGTGGTGCTCACCGACGCCGAACGAGTAGAAGCCAGCCTCTTCCGCCTCGACCGCGGTGTCGACGACCCGCTGGAGCCGCGTCGCCTGGGAGGCGCGCCGGCCGTCGAGCGGGTTGGTCACGTGGTCGGCCAGGCTGAGGATGCCGTAGTCGGTCACCGTGTGCGTCCTCCTCTAACCCCTCAGCTCGACGACGTCGGTGCCGTCGTAGAGACGATCGGCAACGCCGTCGGCGACCATCGACCGCCAATCGGGAACCTCGTCGAACACCCCGACCTCGGTGAGCAACTCGATCTCGGCGCCGAGGAGCTCGCTGTCGAGGAGGCCGGGGCCCTCGCCCGACGCTGTGGTGTCGAGCACCAAGGCGCTCTCGGTCACCCAGCGGAATCCCTCGCCCTCGTTGGAGAAGAAGTTGGGATTCCCGGCGGCGTCGATCCGGTCGAAGGCATAGCCGACCGCCGTCTCCGGGTCGTCGACGGCGAAGGCGAACCCGAGGAAGGCGGCCCGCAGGAAGTCCTCAACGGCAGTCGGGTGGTCGGCGAGGAAATCGGAGCTGGTGAAGAAAACGCCGAACGAGGCGGGCACGTCGAAGTCCAACGGATCGAACTCGCGGTACGCAACCCCGGCCGCATCGAGCTGGGCCGGCTCGTTGCTCTTGTAGACGGGGAGGGCATCGATGCCGAGGTCGAGGTGGGCGACCGGATCGAACCCGTCGAGCAGGAGCTCGTCGAAGCTGGAGCGCTCGACGCCGACGATGCCGAGCATCGCCTGGAGAGAGTAGGGAAGGTCACCTTTGACCCCAACCGTGGTGCCGGCCAGATCGTCGAGGGTGGTGACGGAACCGTCGGCGGGGACCACCAGCGTCTCGATCGCTGTTTTGCCGTACTGGGCGATCGCCACGAGACCGGCGTCGCCCTGGACGTTCGTGTTGACCAACTCACCGAACGACCCGGCCGAGCTGATCTGGGCCTGCCCCTCGGCGACGAGACCCCCGTTGCCAGGGGCGAAGCCGGGCTTGATGTCGACATCGAGGCAGTAGTCCTCGAAGTAGCCCTCGGCGTCGGCGACTATGACGTCGAGGATGGTCGCCGCCGCCGCGAAGTCGAACGACGAGACGAACGTGATCGTGCCCGCAGCCTCGTTGGCCGCGCACCGCTCGTCGAACGAGAGCGCAGCGGTGTCGGCGTCGGTGCTTGCGCCATCGGAGTCCGCAGCGTCGTCTGAACAGGCGCCGACAACCAGTACGGCGCCAATCAGTGACGCCACGACCCTCGTCCGTACTGCTGTCATCGTCGACTCCTGTTCAGACCGTTGATTGTGATGTGTGCCATTTCAACAACCGCCGCTCGAGTGCCATGACCAGCAGCGTCAGCAGGATCCCCATGACGGCAAGGGAGAGCACGCTTCCCCACAGCTGGTCGACCAGACTACGCGACTGGGCAATCCGGGCCTGGTAACCGAGTCCCTCGGTCGAGCCACCGTACAGCTCGCCGATGACCGCGCCGACCAGCGCGAGGCTCACGCAGATCCGGCCGGCGGCGAACAATGCGGGCAGTGCATGAGGGACCCGGAGATGCCAGAACACTTCCCACGTCCCGGCGTCGACCGATCTCATCACCTCGAGCGTGTCCTGGTCGACGCTGCGCAGACCCGTCAGGGCGTTGGAGACGAACGGCACGAAGGCGAACAGCGCGGCCACGAGGACCTTGGGCGTCGGGCTGAAACCGAACCACAGCAGGAAGATGGGGGCCAGCACGGCCACCGGGGTCGACTGGACGAGCACGATCACCGGCATCGTGGCCCGCTCGACCGAACGAGAGTGGGCCATGGCGGTGGCGACGAGCAACGCCACGGTCAGGGCGAGCGCGAATCCGAGCAACGCCTCGGCCAGGGTGACCCAGCCGTTACGGAGGTAGAACGTGGGCTCGGCGGCAAGATGGCGGATGACCCGGGACGGGGCCGGCAGCGTGAGCGGCGACACACCGGCCAATCGGACATAGAGCTCCCAACCGCCGAACAACACCGCCAGCCCGACGAACGGTGCAACATAGGCGCCGAACCACGGTCGACCGGGGCCGACCGCCCCACCGTCCGCCGGGACCGAACCCGAACGGCGCGCTCGGAGCACATTGCTCACGACGCCCCCGCCGGATCGGCACCGATGGTCGCCCGATCGAGGGAAGCGCGGACCAGCGCCGCGTGGTGATGGAACGAGTCGGCGTCTTCGATCCCGTGACGCCGTGGCCGGTCGATCTCGATCACGATCTCGGCCGCCAACCGACCGGGGCGGGAGCTGAGGACGAGCACCCGGTCGGAGAGCAGGACCGCCTCTTCGATCGAGTGGGTCACGAACATCACGGTGGCCGGGGTGTCTCGCCACAGCTCGAGGAGGAGGAAGCGCATGCTCGCTCGGGTGATCTCGTCGAGGGCGGCGAACGGCTCGTCCATCAGCAGGATCGGCGGTCGCAGGGCGAGGGCCCGGGCCAAGCTGACCCGTTGCTGCATCCCGCCGGACAACTCGGCGGGCAGAGAGTCGGCGAAGCGGGCGAGCCCGACCGCCACCAACAGCTCGTCGATCCGCTCATCGTCCATCACTCGCGAGCCCTGGCCGTGGTTGAGGCGCGGCAGCAGGGTCAGGTTCTCCTTCACCGTTCGCCACGGCAAGAGGGCAGGCGTCTGGGGCACGAGCCCGAAGTGCTTCGCCCGCCGTCCCTCCTGGGGTGAGCGCCCACCCACCGTGATCCTGCCTCCGTCGACGGCGAGCAGACCACCGACGAGGCGGAGAAGGGTCGACTTCCCGCATCCGCTGGGACCGATGATGCTCACGAACTGCCCCGCCTGTATCTGGAAGTCGAGACCGATCAGGGCCTGGGTTCGCCGGTCGTCGACGATGAACGCCTTGCTCACGCGCTCGGCGAGCACGTCGGCACGATCGGGGGTCGTCCGCATCGGTTCGAGCATGACACGGAAACGCCGGCGGCTGGTCAACTCGGCCGGTCAGAGGCGTAGATGGCCGGGAGCACGGTGGCTTGGTGCGCACGAGTACCCGTGTTCCTCCTGCTCCATACCACCAAGCCTCGGTAGGGCAGCCAAGGACAAGAGGCAGCCCTCGACGGGAGTGCTCTGCCAAGCTGAGTCGATGGTGAAGGCGAAGTACTCGGTCGGTGAGTACGAGCGGAGGTTCCTGCTCGACCACGTCCCTCAAGGGGTGACCAACCCCCGCACGATCATCGATCGCTACATCGAGCACACCCGCCTCCGGCTCCGGACCGTCGACCAACCGGGGGTGGCGACCGACCGGAAGCTCGGCCACAAGCGTCGCGTTGTCGAGGACGATCCGACGGCGATCATGCACACGAGCCTGTACCTCGACGAGCGAGAGTTCGGCGTGCTGGCAGCGCTGCCGGCGAGACGGCTGGTCAAGACCCGCTGGACGATCGACGTCGCGGGCAGGCCGTGCTCGGTCAACGTGTTCGAGGAAGCGTTGGCCGGACTCATCGTGCTGGAAGCCGATCTGGGTGACCCCGAGCTGCTGGCTGAGTTCGGTCCCCCACCGTGGGCCGGACCGGAGGTCACCCACGACGAGGCATTCACCGGCGCCGCACTGGCCGGCAAGTCGCTGGTCGATCTCCGCAGCGCACTGGCCGCCGCCCACCGCAGGCATCGGGTCAACCGCTGAACGGACCCTGGTCTTCGCCGCAGCTACCGGCGATCCACGACGAGGATCTGGTCGATGGCGACGTCGTCGAGCTCGACCACGGTCCCGTCCGGCCACTCGACCTGGAGATGCTCGACGGCGGACTGCCGACCGAGGCCGACGTGCACTCGATCGTCTTCCGACGACAGGTAGCTGCTGCCCGCCAGTACTTCCCGCCGGGTCATCGCCCCGTCGGAACCGGTCACCGTCACGACGGTCCCCGGGATCGAGGGTCGGGGTGCCACGGTCAGCCAGTGGCCGTCACCACCCGAGCTGCGGAGCAGGGCGAGGTCACCGCCGATCGTACCGATTGCGAAGTCGAGGTCGCCGTCGTTGTCGTAGTCGGCGGCGGCCAGTCCCCGCCCGAGATAGGGGCCGACGGTGTCGAGCCCGACTGCGCTCGATGCGTCTCGGAACACACCCGGCTGGCCGTCGGCGGTGCGGTTCTCGAACACCCCGACCGGTTCCCGATCGTCGATGAGGTCCCTCACCGGGATGGCGCCGTGGGCGATGACGAGGTCGAGGTCGGCATCGAGGTCGACGTCGACGAAGGCGGCGCCCCAACCGGTGATGCCAGCACCGAGACCCTCCGGTCCGACGCCCGGCGCATCGTCGCGATACCGGAGGCCAGCGCCGTGGCGGAAGACGTTGTGGAGCTGATCGCCCATATTCGTGACCGCCAGGTCGATCAGCCCGTTGCCGTCGTAATCGCCCGAGGCGATGCCCATGCCGGCGTTCGGGTCGTCGACGCCGGCGGTCGCCCCGAGCTCCTGCAGCGAGAAACCAAGCGCAGAGTCGGCGGGCTCGCTGAGGTAGAGCCGGTTCGGGTTCGTGTCGTTGGCCACGAACACGTCGAGGTCGCCGTCGCCGTCGACGTCGCTGAGGATCGCCCCGAGCCCGTAGTCGAGCCCCGCCGCCTCGACGCCGACCTCGGCCGCCACGTCTCTGAACCGGGGCCGCTCCCCCTCGACCGCCCCCTGGTTCAGGAGGAGCAGGTCGGCCTCGGGCTGAAACGTGTTTGGGAAACCCCGGGTGGCCTCGGGGATGCGGCGGTTCATGTTGGCGTAGCCGGTCACGAAGAGGTCGAGCCGACCGTCGCCGTCGACGTCGCCAACGGCTGCTCCGGCGTGCCAGCCGTAGGTGGAGACGCCGGCCGCAGCGCCACCCTCGGTGAATCCTTTGCCCTCGTCGTTCCAGAGCAGCTGGTTCTCCCGGTCGGTGGTGACGAAGAGATCGGTCCAGCCGTCACCGTCGAGGTCGGCGGCGACGCACCCGTTGCCTCGCACCCCGAGACCGGCGCCGGCGGCGTCGGTCACGTCCCGGAACTGCCCGCGGTCGTTGGCGAACAGCCGACTGGTCGGCGAACCGCCCTGGTCGGCCCACCGGTTGAACTCCCCGTTCGACCACGTATTCACTGCGAACAGATCGAGCCATCCGTTGCCGTCGTAGTCGAGCCAGCACACCCCGCCGCCCATCATCGCCGCCGGATCGCCGCCGGTCTGCCACTGGAACGCGCCGTGCCGGAACTCGAGACCGACGTCGGCGGCGACGTCGGCGAAGGAGACCTTG
>JAOTYQ010000853.1 GCA_029861725.1 Acidimicrobiia bacterium
CGGTGAGGACCGGTACGTGACGGCCGACATCTTCGACACCGACGAGCAGGCCCGGATGATCGAGCACTGGGACATCATCGAAGAGTGGGTCGACGACACCGTGTCCGGCCACACCCAGGTCGACGGGCCGACCGAACCGACCGACCTGCACAAGACCGACGAGAACAAGACCCTCGTCGCCGGCTTCGTCACCGACGTGTTGAAGAACGGAGAACTCGACAAGCTCACTGACTACATCTCGACCGAGACTTACATCCAGCACAACCCCAAGATCGCCGACGGTCTCGACGGCCTCGGTGCGTTCGTCGAGCCCCTCGGCGAGCAGGGTCTCTCGATGGTCTACGAGGAGATCCACAAGGTCGTCGGGTGCGGCAACTATGTTGCCGTGCTGTCGAAGATGAAGCTCGCTGGTGCCGACATGGCCGTGATCGACCTGTTCCGAGTCGAGAACGGCCTGATCGTCGAGCACTGGGACGTGATGGAGGAAATCCCGCCGGTCGACGAGTGGGTCAACTCCGGCAAGTTCTGAGCGAGCGGCAGCTGAAGCAACCGCGGGGCCCGCTTCCCGGCAGAGATCGGGCATGGGCGACACCGGCCGATTGCCTCAGATCGAAGGGGGCGCCTCCGCGCCCCGACTCAGTCGAACACCAGGACGCTGCGGGCGACCTCGCCGGCCTTCATCGCCCGGAACGACTCGTTCACGTCCTCCAGGCCGAGGCGACGGGTGACCATGTCGTCCAGCTTCAGTCGCCCTTGACGGTAGAACTCGAGGTACATCGGGATATCGGTGCGGAAGCGGTTGGACCCCATGCGGCTGGTCTGGATCCTGCACTCGGGGCGAATGGCGTCGAGGGGAAACTCGAGGCTCGCCCCAGCCGGCGGCACACCTACGATCGTGGCCGTGCCCCGGATCGCGAGCGCCTCGATCGACTGACGGATCAGCGATGGCAGCCCCACCGCCTCGAAGGCATGGTCGACGCCAGCACCACCGGTCAGCTCCCTGAGTTGCTCGACCGCATCACCTGACGAAGCGTCGAGCACGTCGGTGGCGCCCATGTTGCGGGCCATGTCGAGCTTGGTCTGGAACTGGTCGATGGCGATGATCCGGCCCGCACCACCGAGCCGTGCCCCCTGGACGATCGAGAGACCGACGCCTCCGCAGCCGAACACCGCAACGGTCTGCCCCGCTTCGAGGCCAGCGGTCCGTAGCGCCGCCCCAAGCCCAGTGAGGACACCGCACCCCATGAGCGCCGCCACATCCAGGGGGATGTCCGGATCGATGCGGACCAGTGAGTTCTCGTGGACCAGCATCTGCTCGGCGAACGTGGCGAGATCGGCGAACTGGATGATGCCGTCGCCGTCCAACCTCAGACGAGGATCGGCGCCCCGGGATCGGCTGACGTAGCGAGCGGTGCACAGGTTGGGATGGCCGCTCAGGCATTGGGCGCACATCCCGCAGAAGCCCGACAGGCAGGCCACGACGTGGTCGCCGGGCTGGAATTCGGTGACCGCGGCGCCGACCGCCTCGACCACGCCTGCCCCCTCGTGGCCCATCGCCATCGGGCGAGGAGGGGCCGGCAGGTCGCCGTCGACGAAATGGAGGTCGCTGTGGCACACGCCGGTGGCCGCAGTCCGCACCACGACCTCTCGCTCGGCCGGTGAGTCGACGTCGACCGACTCGATGGCCAGTGGCTGGTGGGCCTCTCTGAATATCGCCGCGTGCACGATGGAACCTCTGCTTCGGTAACGGTTCGCCGGGGGATTCAACAGAATCGAACAGCCATTCTGGTATTTCGCGATGCCGACCTTACCTGGCGGACCCAACGCGGACCGAACCGATGACCCCGACAACCCCTATGATCAGAATCTTGGCTCTGAATCGCGAGACGAGCCTCACTCGACCAGGAGCAACGGACAGACATGGTGAAGAAGATCCCGAAGGACGATCCCCGAGCCAAGCACATGTCGACCGACACCCGGGTCGACAAGGCGGGTCTGATCGAGTTCGTCACCGGCAAGAACCGGTGGGTGCTCTCGACGACCCGAGCCGACGGGCGACCCCAGATGAGCATGGTCACCGGCACCATCACGCCCGACGGCGACCTCCTCGTCTCCACCTACCCATCACGGGTCAAGACCCGCAACGCCAAGCGCAACCCGCACGTCTCGGTTGCGGTGATGGGTGACGAGTTCAACGGCGCTTGGGTCCAGATCGACGGCGAGGCCACCGTCCACGACATGCCGTCGCTGGAGGCTTCCGATGGCCTCGTCGAGTACTTCCGCT
>JAOTYQ010000227.1 GCA_029861725.1 Acidimicrobiia bacterium
GTCGATGACCGCTGCCGTGTTGGCGGTCGCAGCGGCGCTGTCGTCGACCGCGACCGGCGGGTCGTTGACGAACGCATTGACCACGACATAGTCGACCTTGGTCTCGGAGTCACTACCGCTGACGTTGGTCGCCGTCAGCGTCACCGTGTACGTCCCGGCTGCGGTGTAGGTATGTGTGGGGCTCTGCTGGGTCGACGTATTGGAGTCGCCGAAGTCCCAACTCCATGACGTCGGCGAACCGGTCGACTGATCGGTGAAGCTCACGGTCAACGCGGCGTCTCCGGTGAGCGGCGAGCCGACGAAGTCCGCCGTCGGCACCGGAGGCGGGTTGCTTCCGATCGAGATCTCGTACACCTTGCCATCGTTCTCGTCGGGGTCCGCGCCGTTGTCGACTCCCCGGCTGGCCATGTAGATGGTGTTCACGCTGGGGTTCTGGCTGCCAGGCCCGTAGGCGAGACCAGACCGCGGCAGCGATCCGAGGAAGGCCAGGTCGAAGCTGTTGAGAGCTGTTCCGTCCGTGGTCGTCTCGACCAGGAAGTCATCGGTGCCGATCGTGCTCACGATGAACAAGGTGCCGCTCGTTGCGTTGTACTCGATCCCCTCTGGATCGCGCAGTCCCAGGGCGAACGTGTCGAACTGAGACTCCAGACCGTCGGCGTTGGGCCCGGTTCCCCCGATGACGCCATCAGCACCGAGGTCGACGATGTAGATCTCCCGATCTACCCCGTCCGAGATGAAGAGCTTGTTGTTGCCGATCGCCAGACCTTCGGGGTCTCCGCTGCCGAAGGCCGAGGTGCTGAGACTCGAAGCGACGTCGTCTGCGGTGCAGTAGGTGCCGTCACCGCCCAGATCGACTTCGAACACCGCGTTGGCGTTGTCGTCTGCGAAGTAGATGCGCCCATTCGCCGGATTCACCGCAGCGCCTGTCGGCTCGTTGGAGAAGTCCGTCGTCGCGCAAGTGTCGAACAGGGTGCCACTCGTCGTCGACTCGAAAACGTTGAAGCCTTGGAAGTCGGGATGGTTCTCCTCCACCTCGCTGTCGGAGATCAACAGACCTGCTGTGGCCGGCCGGTACGCGATACCGGCTGGGTCGGGGCTCGAGGGGTTCCAGGCGGCCTTGGATGTATCGATGATCTGCACGAGCGACGCCGACTGGAGCGCCGTTGGCGCTGCGGCGAGCTGGAAGGACAACTCGACGATCTGCCCGCCGCCAGCCGCATCCCCGGTGCTCGTCGACTCTGCGAGGCCGCTGTCGGCGATGAAGAGACTCGTGTTGGCCGGATCGTCGGTCCCGTCGGCACTGGCAGCGAACACGAGGCTCTGTGGGCTCTGGAGACCGAGCGACGTGATGTCGCGGGTCGAGACGAGCTCGCCATCGGTTGTGAGCTCGTAGAGGGTCTTCTCGTCGATCCCCAGGACGTACAGATGCTCGTCTTGGGGATTGAAGGCGATCCCCTGCACGTCGACGTTGGTCAACGCCGTGAGCCGAGTCCGTTCCAACCGATTGTCCCGGCGAGCAGGCTCGCCGTCGAATGAGTGTTGTGCATCTCCGGTGACACGGACCAGGAACGGCACCGGGCCTGCCGCCTCGAGCACGAACAGGTGTCGACGAGTGGCGTCGAAGGTGACGCCTCGTGCCCTGCTCACGCCATACGCAGTTGCGTCGAAGCGCAAGGTGGACTGGTCGGCTGGTGCCCGGTCGCCGTTCGGGCCGACCGCCACGCCGGCTACTTCTGCGGCGTCACGATCGAGGTAGAACAAGCTCTCCGTCGGTGCGTAGTAGGCAACGTTGAGAGGGTCAGGGACGCCCGACATCAACGAGCCGACTCCGAGCACGTCTCCAACGGGGTTCGTCCGAAGGAAATCGGTGACAGCACTGCCATCCCCCGGGGATGAGAACGCAAAGAGCGTGTCGCTCTCCGGCGAGTAGACCAGCCCGACAGGATTGGAGACTCCCAGTTCGGCCGCCTCGATGGCCTGGGTCTGGTGCCAATCCGAACCGGACGCTTGCGCGGATACCCCGGCGCTGACGCCGATGAGCACGAGCAGGCCGATGAGGATGGCCGATACCAAGCGCAACTCGAACGTGTGCAGTGGTCGGATCGCTTTCCGCAAGGTCGTCTCCCTACCGGTCACGAGCGGCTATCCGTCGTGCTTCCACCGCGCGCCTCATGTCGTGACGCCGCCTTGCCAGATCCACCTCATGAGAACAGGTCCATGTTCCTGGCAACCCAGTACCACAGGAACTCGACTCCCTGAGTCAGCGAGACTTCGGGTTTCCATCCGAGCTGCTGCTCAGCCTTGGTGATATCGGACACGTACACCGGCTGATCGCCAGGCCTCCAGTCAGAATACGTGACCTCGATCGAGCGATCGGCGATCTGCTCGAGGATCGGCCCGAACTCGGCCCAGATCGACATCGTGTTGGCCGGCCCACCACCGATGTTGTAGATCTGGCCGCTACTGGCGTCGACCCGATCGACTGCGGCGTCGTAGGCAGCGATCAGATCGTCGATCCACAGCACATCGCGAACCTGCTTGCCGTTGCCGAAGATGGTGATGGGCACGCCCTTGTTGGCTGCGATGCAGAAATGGGCCACCCAACCCTGGTCTTCGACGCCCATCTGCCGTGGTCCGTAGATGCACGACTGGCGCATGACGATCGTCCGCAGACCGTAGATCCTCGAGTAGTCGCGAACGTACTGATCACCGGCGCCTTTCGAGCAGCCATAGGGGGAGTGGAAATCGAGCGGTTGCGATTCGGCGATTCCATCGACGTCCCTGAAGCGGTAGCGCGTGTCATCCTCCACGACGGCAAGCTCCTCCATCTCACCGTAGACCTTGTTCGTGGATGCATAGATGACTGCGGCCTCAGGGGCGCACGACCGCACGGCTTCCAGCACGTTGAACGTGCCGAGCGCGTTGATCTCGAAGTCCTCGCGTGGGTTCTGGACCGAGGTGGTCACCGCGACCTGGCCTGCGAGATGGTAGACGCGATCGAGCTCACCGACCGACCCCATGACCTCGCGCACGAACTCGGCGTGACGAATGTCGCCGACGTACGTCGACAGGCCGCTGGCATGACAGCTTTCCAGCCAATCGAGATTCGCTCGGGTTCCCGGCCGTGCCAAGTTGTCGAGGAGGACCACCTCGTCGCCGCTTCGAAGATGATGGTCGGCCACATTGCACCCGATGAATCCAGCGCCACCCGTGATGAGAGCTCTCAACTCAGCCCACCTTTCTGTTCTCCCAGTCCTGCCGGCTCTGTCGACCGCTCGACGTCCCTCTCGGACGGCCAGACCATGCGATTCAGCGCCGCGAGCCGCTTCTGCCACTCGACCTGCCCGAGCCGACGCGCCTCCGGTACCTCAGCACGTAACCGGAATCGCTCCTGGACCATCGCTTCGATGCCCGCCTCTATCCCGTCGGCAGTATTCGGGACGAATACGGTTCCGCCAGGGAACAGCCCCCGGAGATAGGGGTAGTCCGAGGTGATCAGCGGTGTACCAACCGCAAACGCCTCGCACCCTGCGAGTTGGAGCGTGTGGTCACGCGTGGTCAAGACCATGGCGGCATCGGCACCGCGAAGTAGGCCCAGATACTCGCCGTTCGAATCGAGGAAGCCGGTGAACGTCACGTTCTCTGTGGCATCCCGATAACCACCCTCGAGGCGCTTATGGTCGGCGCCGGTGATGTAGACGTTGACATCAGGTAGCCGTGCAGCGGCCTCCAGGACCTCGTCTACCGGCTCGTCAGGCGCAAACGTCGACAGGAAGGCGACGTTGAATCCGTCCTCCATTGGATAAGGCTTGCCCTGGGGGAGGTCCAGGAACGGGTCGTGCATCACGAGCGCATTGCCACCCCAGGACTCGATGAGATCGGCCCAGTGATCGCTCGTGACGATGTTGACCTTGGCGCGCCTCACGATGAACTTCGTGAGTGGGAGCAGATGTCGCCACGCGTCGCCGAATGCTGCGCTGTGGTGCTCGATGACGAATCGGGCCCCGAAGAGGAGGCAGTACCAGTGCACCACGAGCCCACAGAAGAGCGGAGGGTTCTGTACATGGACTGCGGCCGGACGTTCCCGAACCAGGATCCGGAACGTCTTGACTGCTTGGAGGATGTACTTGAACGGCGCGTGCGGCTTCGATTGGAACTTCAGGTAATGGACGCAATGCAACGGACCGCCGAGTTCTCTCGCGAACATCTCGCTGCGGCGGCTGTACGGTGCCCACCCGATAGCGAGCCAGCCTGCGAGGGACGAAGAAGAGCGTCCCCTCATGCGCCGACCTCCACACGTATCCGACCGGGCCAGAGGTTGTCGGCGAATCGCCGGACGTTCGTTTCGAGGTCGAACGTCTCCACGACCGCAGCACGAGCGGCCGCCCCCAGTCGGGAGCGGAGGGGTGGATCGTCGAGGAGACGGGCCAGCGCGTCGGCGAGAGCGTCGAGGGCGTCGGGTGCTGTCAGCAACCCACTCACCTCCGGAGTCACCAGCTCCGTGATCGCCGGGAGGTCGGTCGAGACGACCGGAAGCTCGACTGCCATCGCCTCGGCGAGAACATTGGGAATGCCGTCGACGTCTCCCTCCCGCGTCTGCACGCACGGTAGTGCGAACAGCGTCGCCGATCGGTACTCGTCGAGGACGTCGTCCTGGGACCGAGGTCCGGCCAGCTCGACGACGTCGCTGATGTCGAGGTCGGCGATCAGGCTCTCCAGCACTGGTCGTTCTGGACCCTCGCCAATGATCCGGCACTGGAAGTCGTAGCCCCGCTGCTTCAGGACCGCGCAGGCGCGGATCAGCTGTGCGAACCCCTTCCGCGGCTTCAGCTGACCGACCGAGAGAATGGTCGACGGCGTACCGTCACTCACCATCCCTGGCGAATAGGTACTGAGGTCCAACCCGTGGCGGACGTGATAGATCTCGGGCCGGTGGCTCCTGTCGAGTAGCTCACCGAGGTGATCCCGGTTGTACGACGTGCAGGTCGTCACGGCGCGGGCCCGTTGGATCTTCTCGGCCAGGAGCACCGAATCGACGTAGATGTCTGCGCCAGTGTGGATCGACAAGCTGTACGGCTTCCCAACGAGCCGTCCTCCCACCAGGGCAACGGTTGCCGCCCGGTCGGCGAAGTGGGCGTGGAACTCCTCGAACTCTCGATGCCGGACGAGGTACGAAGCGAGGACGCCCTCGCCGAAGTGCAAAAGCGTCTTCTGCCGCGACGCCAGCGTCGGGTGTGGACGGGTGAGCAGCCAGAGAAGGGTGGTCCAGAACCGGATCGGTCGGCGGATTGCGAAGTAGAGGTGGCTGGCGAGAACTGTCGTCTTCCGTGCTGGCAGTAGATAGGTCGTACGGGCGGCGAGAGCCTCTTGCCGGGAGGTGAACGGCGTCGTCGGGTCTGGTCGACGCATCGCGATCACTGCGACATCGACTTCCCATTCCGAGAGCATCTCGATCTCACGATCGATGAACGTCGTGGTCAGTAGTGGATAGGTCCCGACAACGTAGAACAGGCGAAGCCGCCCTGGTTCTGGGACCGCCCCTTTTCCCATTGTTCGCACCATCCCGCCCGTCTCTCGAACACCTTAGCTGGGGCGAGTTGGCGAAGTCCACGGGTATGGAATCCCAGGTACGGTGGCTTCTCGATGAGGGTGCCTCCGGGGAGATCACCATCGTCGAGCCCAGACAGAGCTCCGGCCGACGCGGAAGCGCCAGGCGTCGCTGAAGATGGTGTCGACGGCCCGGTAGTCGGTCTGGCCAAGACGTTCACGGGCTCGGTCGGTGGCGGCGACGAGGGCGGCGACGTCGCCCGGGCGCCGAGGTCGCTCGACGACCGGGATCGAGCTCCCCAGTGCGTTCTCGGCGGCGGCTACCAGCTGGCGTACCGAGATGCCTTGACCCCGCCCGATGTTGAGGGCCTCGAATCCGGTGGTGCCGGGTAACAGGTCGAGGGCAGTCGAGTGGGCCTCGACTACGTCCATGACGTGGATGTAGTCCCGCACGGCGGTTCCGTCCGGCGTATCGAAGTCGGTACCGTAGATCGGCACGGCCTCCATCTCGCCGACCGCAGCCTCCATCAGAACGGGCACGATGTTGCTGATCAGATTGGTCGGATCCTCGCCGATGAGACCCGAAGGATGGGCACCGGCTGGGTTGAAGTAGCGCAGCGACATCACCGCCCAAGTCGGGTCGACGGCACAAACGGCCGACAGGATCTCCTCGCACACCGCTTTGGAGCGGGAGTACGGATTCGTCGGCTGGATCGGCGCGTCCTCCGGTATCGGCGTGGTGCTCGCCGGGCCGTAGATCGAACCCGAAGAGCTGAAGATGAATCGGCGGATTCCGGTAACGTCAGCCGCTCGCAGCAAGGAGGTCATTCCTCCCACGTTGACGTCGAGGTAGTCGACGGCCCGCTCCATCGACTCGGCAACATGCTTGAGCCCAGCGAAGTGGATGATCGAGTCGCAGCCCGTCGTGGCCATGACCTCGACCAGGGCCTTGGTGTCCCGCACATCGAGACCGACGAACTGCGGACGGCGACCGGCGATCTCGGCGATGCGGTCGACAACCGTAGCTCGGGCGTTGGAGAGGTCGTCGACGATGACGACGTCGTGGCCGGCTTCGAGGAGCACCACCGCCTGATGACTGCCGATGAAGCCGCAACCGCCGGTGAGTAGAATCTTCACGAAGACCTCGATCCACCGCTCGACGAGCGAGCCGGCGCGGTCCGACCGTCGGAAGGGCTGCAGTCTAACGGTCGGTCTGGCGCCGGCCCATGGGCCGGGCTACCCGGCTCCGTCGGATCGGGAACGGCTCCTCAGACGAAAGCGAACGCTTTCACGACGGCACGAACAGGATCGACCACCCGAACTTGCGCTGGTCGAACGGCTCTGCCCATGATTGACTCGGTTGTCGTTGGTAGTGCAAGCAACCGCCGCACGCCGACGCAGATGGGGACCTGGGGCTTGGCCACTGCCGCGTGCGGGGGCTGTGCCGGTGTGCGGCACGACTCTGTCAGCAAAAACGCGAGAAAGCGAGTGTGCCGCATGCCCATCCGACTCCTGAGACTCCTCACCCTGGTCATACCGCTGACCTTGCTGGCGGCCATGACCCCGGCCGGCGCCCAAGACGAGGTCCCGGCGCCCGATCAGGTACTCGAGTCCGACCTGACCGTCGAAGTGACGCCGGTCGGCACGATGCCGTTCGAGCTCGGCCCCGGCTTCAACCCATCCGTCCTCGGACCGAACATCGCGTCGCCGGTCAGCATCGGTAAGTGGCTGTACCTGATCGACCAGAACGACGGCATCTACCGGACCGACCGCAACGGAACCGGGCCGCTGGAGAAGATCTTCGACGTCGACGACGACAACCCCGGCGATGGCCTGACGCTCGACAACCAGTGGGCGGTGCTCAACATGAGCCGGGGCAAGGGTCGCAACTCGTTCTACGTGATGCTGTCGTCGAGCACCGTGCCGACCGCCGACATCCCGATCAACCGCCTGCCCGATCCGCTTCCCGGCTTGTGCTGTCCCGACGTCGATAACGAACCGACCGAGGTGCCGGACCTGTACCGCATCGGTAACATCCCGGGCCAGTTCAGCTTCTTCGGCCCGACGAGCACCGAGTGGCAGGTGTTGTACGAGTTCCGTCTCGTCGACGGCACGCTCACCGACTCCCGCCCGATCGTGGCCTTCGAGACGCAGTACGGCCCCACCCACAACGGCGGCGGGATGCTCACCGTCGCCAGGGGCAAGGTCTTGTTCTCGGCTGGCGACGGCCTCACCTTCGGTGCCGACGGCCGTGCCGCCCCACAGGATGCCGGCGAGCACGTCGGCAAGTGGCTGCTCATCGACCCCCGTGACGGCTCGTTCAGCGTCGCCGCACTGGGCATCCGTAACTCGCAGCGCATCGAGTTCGCCCGGATTCGGGGGCTGCGCAAGCCACTGCTCCTCTTCTCCGACATCGGTGGGGTCACCGCCGAGGAGATCAACGTCGCATCGGTGCGGGCGCTGCTCGACACCTCGCAGCCCGAGAACTACGGCTGGGGACGCAATCCCGATGGCAACGCCCGCGAGGGGACGTTCTACATCCAGCCCGGTCTGCCGGTTGCCGTTGGCGAGCCGCAGGTGGACGCATTCGCCCCCTCGCCGGAGCCCGGGTTCGTCCAGCCCCATGCTCAGTACGGGCGTAACGACCCCAGCGGCGGGGTCGCCGTCACCGGCCCGGTGACCTCGACCCGCTCGTTCCGGAAGATCAAGACCCTGTTCAGCGACCTCGAGAGCGGTGTGATGTACGCCACTATCGATCCGCCCTCGACCACCGTGGCGCCGGTCTACCGGGTCAACCTTGTCGACGAGAACGGTGCTCCCCTGGCCGATCTCCGGGCGCTCAACGACGGTGAGCGGGTCGATCCCCGCTTCTTCCGGTTCCCCGACGGCTCGGCCGGGGTGCTGCTGGAGGCCACGGGCACCTACTACCGGTTGCGGGAGGTCCGCTAGCGGACCCGCTGCCGTGATCCGTGGTCGGCGGTCGGG
>JAOTYQ010000854.1 GCA_029861725.1 Acidimicrobiia bacterium
GCCGCAACGACGGCACGAACATCATCAGCTCACCCGGATCGATGATCGCGGCCCGGAGGTTCTCGTTGCACTCCCTGACTGCGGCGACCAGAGCGTCGGGCAGCTGCGGGCGGCGGAGATCGTCGGAGTGGCCTGGAAGTTCGCGGATCTGGACCCGCATGACCAGCATCGTCAGCTCGTCTTGGTGCGCTCGCTCGATCTCGGCCTGCAGGGTCGACTTGAACTGACCGAGCGACACGATCGTCGAGGCGGCTTCCGGTCGTCGGGCGGCGTCTCCCTGCCGGAGCCGTCGGAGCCCACCCCCCGGCCGGATCGGTTCGACATGATGGTTCGCGTGCTTGGTCACCCTTGGCTCCCCGGGCTCCGATCTCGGTCCTGGGGGCCGGCTAGGCCGGCGCTCCCGCCGACGCTGCGACCGTCATAGCGTGACGAACAAGGTTGACCAGCGCATCGCGGACGGCGGCCTTGTGCCTGGCATCGGTGACGATGACCGGCACGTGGGCTGGCACGTCGAGCGCTTCGCGCACGTCTTCCGGGTGGTGGCGCACGACGCCGTCGAACGCGTTGACCGCCACGATGAAGGGCACCCCGGCCTGCTCCATGTAGTCGACGGCGGGGAAACAGTGCTCCAACCGGTTGGTGTCGACCAACACCACGGCACCGATGGCACCCCGGACCAGCTCGTCCCACATGAAGTGGAAGCGGTTCTGACCTGGCGTGCCGAACAGGTAGAGGACGAGGTCCTGGCCGAGGGCGACGCGACCGAAGTCCATGGCGACCGTCGTCGACTTCTTCGACGTGGCGTCGCCGATGTCGTCGATGCCCTCGCTGACCTTGGTCATCGCTGCTTCCGTGGTCAGGGGATCGATGTCCGAGATCGACTCGACGAAGGTGCTCTTGCCGACGGCGAACCCGCCGGCAACGACGATCTTGACGGGGATGGGATTGGCTCCGCTCATCGGTTTCCTCACAAGGACTGGAGTCCGTCGAGCACTCGCTCGAGCAGACGCAGGTCGGGGCGTTCGTTTGACTGCGGGGTTGCGGTGTTGGTGGTGACCATGCCGTCGTTGACGAGGTCGCCCACCAGGATGCGGGCCACCTGGAGGTGCATGTCCAGGAGGGCGGAGATCTCGGCCACCGAGTGGGGCTGGGCGCACAACTCGAGGATCGCTCGCTGCTCGGGAGGCTGGTGTCCGACGCCGCCGTCGCCAGCATCGGTGGTCCGGACCTGCGCCTCCAAGGGGAGGTCGACGACGCTCTTGGTCCTACCCCGCGTGAGGAGGTAGGGCCGGACCCGAAGGGCCGAGGCGCCGTTGCGGTCAGGATCGGTCATTGCGGAAGCGCTGCCTGGAGTTCTGCTCGCAGCTCGGGGGTGAGCACGTCGCCGGTCTTCTCGACCAGGACGGCCATCTCGTAGGCCACAAGGCCGACGTCGCAGTTCGACTCGGCCATCGTGGCGAACAGCGACCCGTCGCTGATGCCCGTCACGAACAGGAAGGCATTCTCCATCTCGATGATGACCTCGGTGACCGCTCCGCCCCCGAAGCGTCCGGCGGCCCCGTAGGCCAACCCGATCAGCCCGGAGGCGACGGCCGAGAAGCGGTCGACACCATCTCGATCGAGACCGCTCGACGCAGCGATCGGTAGGCCGTCGGAGGAGACGACAACCGCTTCGCTGACGCCAGGAACCTGTTCGACGAAGTTGTTGACCAAGAAGTTGACATTGGTCGCCTGTGAGCTCAACACGGTCATGCCTGTTCTCCACTCTCGGTGCTTAGTTCGGTATCTGTTGTCGCCGGATCCGTTGGGCTGGCGCCTCCACGGGCCTTGCGGTAGCGGGCGAGCATGCTGCGAATCTCTTCGGGGTCGCGGGTGCTGACCGTGGCGGCCCGACCTTTGTCGGGAATCACCCGGCCCTCGTGGGCGGGAGCTTGCGATCGGGAACGGTCTCGCTTGACCAGTCCGCTGGCGGTGACGCCGGTACGGCGGGGCGGGATGCCCTCGAGGAGGGAGGCCACGCCGGCGTCGAAGGTGTCCCCGGTCGGGATCGCTTCGGCGAGGTTGCCGGGAGGGTTGGCCGCGGCCGTCGGGACGGGCTCGGTCGGTGCGGGGGTGGGCGGCTCGGCCGCCTGGGTGGCGTCTGAGCGGGGGGCCTGGGGAGGCGTGTCGGCCGCTGGGGGCTCTACCGCCTCGGCCTGCCCGGCCGATTGCGAGACAGGAGTCTCGGTCGGTTCGAGCTTCGCTGGCTCTGCTGGCTGACCGGTCGGGGCCCCGAGCGGCTT
>JAOTYQ010000856.1 GCA_029861725.1 Acidimicrobiia bacterium
GACGTTGTGATCCACGCCGGCGACATCAGCCTCGACGGCGCCCACAGCGGAGAAGACCTCGCGCATGCCAAGGTTCAGCTCGATCGGCTCGATGCGCCGTGGCGGGCGATCCCGGGCAATCACGACGTCGGCGAAACCGACGGCGTCGAGGCGTCGGTAGTCGAGGCCCGTCGAGCGTCCTACGAAGCGGTGTTCGGTGATCGATCCTGGATCATCGACCTCGATGACTGGCGACTCATCGGTATCGACAGTCAAGAGTTGCTCAACGGTGAGGCTGGAGCTGAAGCAGCCTGGGCCTGGCTGGAGGCTCAGCTCAACAGCGAGTTGAGGCTGGCAGTCTCGCAGCATCGCCCTCTTCGACCGCTCGAAGCGACCGAGACCGACACCGACCGGCGCTACATCATCGAGCCGGCCCGCTCTCGCTTGGAAGGGCTCTATCAGGACGCCGGGGTCGAGCTGCTCGTGTCCGGACATGTTCACCAGTGGCGATCGGTGGACGTAGCTGGCATCTGGCACGTCTGGGTTCCGTCGAGCTGGGCCACACTGCCTGACGACTACCAGCCTGTCATCGGTGACAAGACGGTCGGCCTGGTCGAGATCGACCTCGACCACCACGACGAAGCAGCCCTGGTGGTGCCGTCGGCGGTTGTTCAAGAGGTCGTCGGCGTGACGATCCCGTTCCCCTACGCCCGCTAGCGCAGCTCGCCCCTGGACCTGAGCGATCAGGTGCAGGCAACAGCGCGGCACTCCAGTCACAGTTGACACGTCTCGGCCGTCGGTCGGTGAGGCCACTCGCTCGGTCCTCTTCCTGATCGCCGTCCGATCCGACCCGTTCGTTCGCTGGCTTCGGCATCACCGAGTCCGGTCACTCTGTTGCCAGACCCCTGCAATCACGGCTCTTGCTCCAGTAGAGCCGTCCGGCAATCAGGCACGTATCGCTCGCTCGACAACGCTCCGTCGACAGGGTCGACGTCGGCTCGCCAAGCGGTGGCCAGGTCTGGTGCTCGTTGACGGTGGTGCGGCCCGCACGTTATGCGCTGCCCGTTGTGTTGTACCCCACGTGCTCGGGTTCGGCGGTTGCCCAGCGCGGTGATTCGTGATTCTCGTGTGGTGATATCGGGCGTCGGGCCGTGGACTTCGGCGAGGGCTGTAGGCCGCCACGTTCGATGGGGCTGCATAGCGACGGCGTCTCGTCGGTCCCGGGGCGACAGGTTCCCCCGGGTGCTCAGTGGACCGGTTTGGCCCGCCACGCCTCGCGGGCGTACCACACCGCGGCGGTGAAGAACATGAGCCGCTGCAAGGCTCCCCAGATGCTGGCGGACGCGGTCAGCGGGACGATCGCCGCCACCAGGAAGGCCACCCAGTCCGGAATCGCAGCCCTGACCGATCGGTGGCGACGGGCCACTATCAGGGTCAGGATGCCGGCCACAAACGCAAAGCCTGCGCTCCCAGCGAACGCGGAGTGCAGCATGTCCTCGCTCTCGACGAAGACGGCGTCCTCCTCCCATGGCTTGGCGGCGAAGGCCGCCACGCCGAACATCGACGCGCCGAACACCGCGAACAGCGCGGTGGCCAGCGGACCCCAGGTCGAGTGTCGGATGCCGACCAGCCACACGACGGCCAGCCCGTACAGGATCAGCCCACCGCGGGCCAGCCAGGCACCATCGATGCCCTGGGCAGCCGACTCGCTGATGCCGTGCTCGACCCAGGAGTAGGACTCGGGCAGCAACATCGGGGCGAACGCAAAGGCCACAAGGGCAGCGACCAGCAGGGCCGTGATCCCCAGTGCGGCACGTCGCGGCGCCGGCCCCGGGCTTGTCCTCGTCTCGTCGGCCACCGAATCTTGGTCTGCGATTCCGGCCGACATGGCGCAACCCCTTCTCCGAAGCCTGTTTCAACCGACGAGCCCGGGTCAGGGCCAAAGGTCATGTCGCGCCCGATGGACCGGCGGGGCTGCTGGCGGGGTGCACAACCGGCTTCGGGCTGGGACTGGGCCGCCTCGATCGCCCGTTCGATCTCTAGGCGCTGCTCGGGCGACCTGGTGTTCCACCACTGGCGCACGCCGCTGACGTCGTGGGTCACGACGTTACCGCGCTGTAGCCGTGAGGACGTTGGACCCTTCCCCGGCCACGAGGGTGGTACTCGACTGATGGCCATGGCGACCAAGAGGAGGAACGGCTCCCACCTCCGACAGGCCGTGATCGGCACAGTGGTCGCGCTGGCGGTCATCGCCGCGGGCTGCGGTGGCGGCGACGACGAGGCGGGGGACACGACCTCCA
>JAOTYQ010000855.1 GCA_029861725.1 Acidimicrobiia bacterium
CCAGCCGGTCGACGGTGAGAAGGCGCAACCGGCGGAGGACACCGAGACGCGTGCTCAGCCGGCGACGGCGAAATCGGAAGCGGCCTTGCGGATCGGGGCCGCGGTTCCGGGGCTGACGGGACCGACCGTGTCCGACAGCGACATCACCACCTCCAAGGAGGGGACCGACTCCGAGCCCGGCCCGACCCAGAGGAAACGGGCGCCGAGCAAAACCGTGGTCAAGGACGAGTGGGACAAGACGCCGCGGAATGCGCCATGCCCCTGTGGGAGCGGCAAGAAGTTCAAGCAGTGCCACGGCTGACCAGCCCCGACCCCCGTACCCATGCCTGACCTCACCGAAGACCTGAAGCAACTCCGCACCGAGCTGGCCGAGGCCGACCACTATCTCCGCATCTCCGAGATCCGGGGTCGCCTGCCCCAGCTCGAGACCGAGATGGCACGGCCCGACCTGTGGGACGACGCCGACCGGGCGCGGGCGGTGCAGACCGAGTTCACCGCCGTGCGTGACGACATCGAGCTGTTCGAGCGTCTCGCTACCAGCGTCGAGGACGCCGAGACGCTGTGGGAGCTGGGGCGGGAGGAGGGCGACGAGTCGCTCGAAACCGAGGCGGCCGAGCTCATCGAGTCGCTGCGGGCCGAGTTCGCCGAACTGGAGCTCAGGGCGCTCTTCACCGGCCAGTACGACGAAGGCGACGCTGTCTGCGAGATCCACTCCGGGGCCGGCGGCACCGACTCGCAGGACTGGGCAGAGATGATGTTCTTCATGTACCGGAAGTGGACCCAGAGCCAGGGGTTCGATCTGGAGGTCACCTCCAGCCAGCAGGGCCAGGAGGCCGGCATCACCTCGGTCGAGTTCGTGGTCCGCGGCCGTTACGCCTATGGACTGCTCCAGGCCGAACGCGGCGTGCACCGCCTCGTTCGGATCTCGCCGTTCGATTCCCAGGCCCGCCGGCACACAGCGTTCGCGTCGTTCAGCGTCGTCCCCTACATCGAGGACGCCACCGACCAGATAGAGATCGACGAAAAGGACCTCCGGGTCGACGTGTTCCGGTCTTCGGGGGCCGGAGGTCAGCACGTCAACACCACCGACTCGGCGGTGCGCATCACCCATCTGCCGACCAACACCGTCGTCTCGTGCCAGAACGAGCGGAGCCAGCACCAGAACAAGGAACGGTGCATGCAGATGCTGGCGATGAAGCTGGTCGACCACGCCCGGCGGGAGCGGGAGGAGAAGCTGGCCGACGAAGCCGGCGAGTCGAAGAAGGTCGAGTGGGGCTCGCAGATCCGCTCCTATGTGCTCCAGCCCTACCAGCAGGTCAAGGACGAGCGCAGCGGCGAGACGTCCGGCAATCCGGAGGCCGTGCTCGACGGCGACGTCGGGCCGTTCATGGAGGCGTGGCTCCGGTGGCGCCGGGCAGGAGCGGCCGCCGGGTGATGCAACCTCTCGGCCTCGGTCGCACGATACAGTTACTTGTCGGTCTGAGGGCATGGGCTCGTCCCCTGCCGAGCCGAACCGGGCGTGGGCGGCGGCCGGCGAAGAGGACAGGATGATCAAGCTCGAAAACGTCACCAAGGAGTACCCGGGCCACTCGGTTGCGCTCCACGAGGCCGACGTTGACATCGGCAAGGGTGAGTTCGTTTTCCTGGTCGGCCCGTCGGGGTCGGGAAAGTCGACGTTCCTGCGGCTGCTGAACAAGCAAGAGGAGCCGGACGAGGGCAGGATATTCGTCGCTGGCAAGGACATCGGTCAGATGTCGAGCTGGAAGGTCCCGATGCTTCGACGCAACATCGGCTCGGTCTTCCAGGACTTCAAGCTCCTTCCGTCGAAGACGGTCGCCGAGAACGTGGCTTTCGCCCTCGAGGTGATCGGGCGGCCCCGCAGCGTCATCCGGACACAGGTGCCGGCCATCTGCGAGCTCGTCGGTCTCGGCGACAAGATGACGAAGTACCCGAACCAGCTCTCCGGCGGCGAGCAGCAACGGGTGTCGATCGCTCGAGCCTTCGTGAACCGCCCGCTCATCCTCCTCGCCGACGAGCCGACCGGGAACCTCGACCCGCAGACCTCGATCGGCATCATGCGCTTGCTCGACCGCATCAACAAGACCGGCACGACCGTCGTCATGGCCAGCCACGATCGGGGCATCGTCGACACCATGCGGCGCCGGGTCATCGAGCTGTCGCACGGTGAGATCGTCCGCGACGAAGCCCGCGCCGCCTACGAGTAGCAGCCTCCCGAAGAACGAAGGACAACCGTGGTTCTCCGAGTTGACTACCTAGCC
>JAOTYQ010000228.1 GCA_029861725.1 Acidimicrobiia bacterium
CAGTTCGCCGGCCCCGCCATTCTCGTGCGATCCGACGGGCGGTCGCACGTGTTCCGCGGCGTCGGGACCCTCGACGGGTTCGACCCGGCTGCGTTCGAAGCGGGCTGAGGCCCGGCGACCGGGCGGAGCCGACCGCGGTCTCACACCCCCTCACGGTCCGAGCCGACGATGGCGCGGGCCGTCAGGCGATCGCCCCGGTCTGGCGAAGCTTCTCGATGTCTTCGGGATCGAAGCCGAACTGACCGAGCACATCGTCGGTGTGCTGGCCAGGGTGCGGCGCCGGTCGGGCCAGCTCCGGCTCGGTACGACTGAAGCGGGGCGCCGGCGCTGCCTGCGTCAGGCCGAACTTCTCGACGAAGGTGGCCCGAGCGACGTTGTGCGGGTGCTCGGTCGCCTCGTCCATGCTGAGCACAGGAGCGAAGCACACGTCGCTGTGCTCCATGATCTCGCACCACTCGGCCCGGGTCTTGGTCTTGAACAGAGCGCTCACCCGCTCCTTCATCGCCGGCCAGTGCTCCCGGTCCATCTGGCGGGGCAGGCCGTCCTGCTCACCGAGGCCCGACAGCTCGAGCAGCTCGGCGTAGAACTGGGGCTCGATCGACCCGACCGAGATGTAGCCGCCGTCGGCGCACTCGTACACGTCGTAGAAATGGGAGCCGGTGTCGAGCAGGTTCGTGCCCCGCTCGTCCGACCACACCCCGGCTGCCTTCATCGCCCAGAACATGTTCATCAACGACGCCGCGCCGTCGACCATGGCGGTATCGACGACCTGGCCCCTGCCCGACGACTTCGCTTCGAGCAGCGCGCAGACGAGGCCGAAGGCGAGGTACATGCCGCCGCCGCCGAAATCGCCGATGAGGTTGAGCGGTGGGACCGGGGCCTCACCCTTCCGGCCGATCGGGTCGAGGGCACCGGCCAGGGCGATGTAGTTGATGTCGTGGCCGGCGGCCAGGGCATAGGGCCCCTCCTGACCCCAGCCGGTCATCCGGCCGTAGACGATCCTCGGGTTGCGAGCGAGGCAGTCCTCGGGCCCGATGCCGAGCCGCTCGGTCACGCCGGGCCGGAACCCCTCCATGATGGCGTCGGCATGCTCGACCAACTTGAGCACCGCTTCGACTCCGTCGGGGTTCTTGAGATCGATCCCGATCGACCGCCGGTTCCTCGTCAGGGTGTCGAGCGGCGGCGAATCGGGATCTCCGCCAGACACCGCACCCGAGCGGTCGATGCGGATGACGTCGGCCCCCATGTCGGCCAGCATCATGGCGCAGAACGGACCGGGCCCGATCCCGGCCAGCTCGATGACGGTTATCCCCTGCAGTGGTCCCATTTGCGCGATCCTTCGGCTCGTCTCGACGCCCCCTCGGGGAGGGCCGCTCACGGGCAACCGTAGAGGCCCGGGCCGAGCGGCCACAAAGACCGGGCGAGCGGCGGCGACGACCGACCGGGCCGATGGTGCCGATGACGGCCCGGGTCGGAGCCGGCCGTCAGCGGGGGCCGGCGAGTTGCGAACAGCCGATGAACCTTGCCGCCGCCGAAGCCCGACGGCGGGGGAATCTCTGGGAGACTGGGAAGCTTCACCAGTCGGATCCGGAGACAACATGCACCGTGGCCAGCTCATCGCCGCCCTCGTCGCCGTCGTCGTCGGTGGTGCGCTGCTCGTGGTTCGCTTCAGCGGCTCGGATGGTCAAACGTCCGTGGCCGCACCGTCGGCGACCGAGGCCGACGCTGCCGTCACCGGACAGGGTGGCGACGCCGAGCGAGCCGGAGCGCAGGCCGGAACGAACGGAGCGGGGACGGAGGGAGTCGGAACGAACGGAGCCGGGGCGGACGGAGCCGGGGCGGAGGGAGCGGGGGCGGCGAGCGCCGATCCCGATGAGCCGGAGCGGCTCGGTCCGGCTCGGACCCTGACCGGCCTCGACGGATGGTTGCAGACCGAGGCGACCAGCTTCGAGGACTTCGACGGGCAGGTCCGGATCGTCCAGTTCTGGACCTTTGCTTGCTACAACTGCAAGAACACCATCCCCCACCTCCAGGGCATCTACGAGCGATGGCAGCCCGAGGGCCTCGAGATCATCGGGGTCCATGCGCCGGAGTTCGACTTCGAGCGCGATCCCGAGGCCATCGCCGTCGCTGCCGTCGACCACGGTGTGATCTGGCCGATCGCACTCGACACCAACAAGCTCAACTTCCGGGCATGGCAGCCCGGCCGCCGGTTCTGGCCCCGCACGTTCGTCGTCGATCAGTCGGGTGAGATCCGCTTCGATCACATCGGCGAGGGTCGCTACGACGAGCTGGAGGCGACGGTTGCCTACCTGGTGGAGAACGGCCCCTAGAGTGCTCTCGTTGCTGGTCGAGGGCCTGGAGTCGGCCTGGCTCCCGTGCTCGTTGATCCTGCTCGTGCCGGGGGCGGCCACGGTGCTGGCCGCCCGGGAGAACCTGGTACCGGCGCTGGCCGGGTTCGGGTTGGCCAGCCTGGCGCTGGCCTGGCTGCGGTTCTCCGACCGGGGCGGCGACTGGCCCGTGGGCGTCGCCGCCATCGCGCTGATCGGGGCGACCGTCCTGCTGCTCGTACCGCTGGTCGAGCGGGAGCAGCTGCTCGCCCTCGGTGGCGGGGCCCTCGCCGGCGGCGCCGCAGCCGAGCTGTGGGAGCCGTGCGTCGGCTCGGCCTTCGGTCAGCTCCTCAACCAGCTTCCCGGGCGGGGCGCAAGCGGCCTGGTGCTCCTGCTCGTCTACCTGGCGGGCGTGTTGTCGCCGCTGGTAGGCCTTGCCGCCATCGTCGAGCTCTTCCCCCGATGGCTCCTCGACCCCGCCCGCTCGGCGCTGGCCGTCATCGGGGGCGCCGTGCTGGCGGTCATGTCGGTCGCCACCGCCGTCGGCCTCCACGACGACATCGTCGGACGCCTCATCCTCTGGAGCCTCTGACCCACCCCGGCGTTCTGGCGTGAGTTGACCGCACCCGGTGCGGTCAACTCACGCAATCTGGGGGATCGGGGCTGCCGTGACGGCGAGCATGGCGTCGACCGAGCGCCGGGCCCGCTCGGCGACGTCGGGCGGGACGACGACCTCGGTGGTCATGGTCTCCAGCGACGTCTTGATCTTGTCGAGGGTGATCTTCTTCATGTGGGGGCACAGGTTGCACGGGCGGACGAAGTCGACGTCCGGCACCTCCACCGCCACGTTGTCCGACATCGAGCACTCGGTGACCATCACCACCTGGGCCGGCCGCTCCGCTCGCACCCAGCCGATCATGCCCGCCGTCGAGCCGACGTAGTCCGCCTCGTCGAGCACGTCGGCCGGGCACTCGGGGTGGGCGATGATCGAGATCCCCGGGTGAACCTGTCGGTAGCCGCGCAGCTCGGCGCCGGTGAAGCGCTCGTGCACCATGCAGCTGCCGTCCCAGTTGATGATCTCGACGTCGGTCTGCGAGGCGACCCACGCACCGAGATACCGGTCGGGGAGGAAGATCACACGATCGCGACCGAGCGACTCGACCACCTCGACAGCGTTGCCCGACGTGCAGCAGATGTCGACCTCGGCCTTCACGTCGGCCGTCGTGTTCACGTAGCAGACGATCGGAACGCCCGGATATCGCTGGCGGAGGGCGACGACGTCAGCCCCGCTGATCGACTCGGCCAGCGAGCAGCCGGCCTCGGGATCCGGGATCAGCACGGTGGCGTCGGGGCAGGTGATCTTGGCGGTCTCGGCCATGAAGTGGACGCCGGCGAAGACGATCACCTCGGCGTCGGTGCGGGCCGCCTCCCGAGCAAGGGCCAGGGAATCGCCGGTGATGTCGGCGACCGTATGGTAGATGTCCGGCGTCATGTAGTTGTGAGCGAGGATCACCGCGTTGCGGGTCGCCTTCAGCTCTTCGATCGCCTCGATCGTCGGTTCGAGTGCGGCGAGCTCTTCGGCCGGAAAGACCGGCGAGGCCAGCACCTCGAGTTGCCTCTGCATCGTCATCAGCGCTCCTCCGACTCTTTTACTCGTCAAGAGTCCAACTTTAGACTCAGGATGAGTGTAACCGCAATAGCCGACCAACGGAGCATCGACGCCACCCTCGCCCCCTCGACCCGATCGTGGTTCGAGATGCCCAGAGGTTCGATCGATCAGCTGCGGATCCAGGGTGAGCCGACCCCGGGCGCAGGTCGCTCGCCGAGCACATCCCGCCGGAAGCGGAACAGCTCGGCGGGCCGGCCCCCGGTCTTCGCCTGCTCACCGGTGCCCTCGACCAGCCCGCCGGTCTCGACCAGCCGCCGGAAGTTCTGGGTGTGGAGCCCGACGCCGGCCAGCGCCTCGACCACGAGCTGCAAGCGACGGAGCGTGAAGCGGTCGGGTAGTAGCTCGAAGACGACGGGCCGGTAGGTCAGCTTCCCCCGGAGCCGACCGAGCGCGGTGGCGGCGATGCGGCGATGGTCGAGATACATCGCGCTCGAATCGAGCGGGTCGGGCTCGCCGACTGCCCGTCGAGGACCGGACTCCTGCAGCAGCCCGGCCTCGTAGAGCAGCTCGCACCGCTCCAGCACCCGTACACCGTCGAACGAGCGGCCCGGTCCGAAGGCCACCCGGACCCGTTCCTCCCGCTCCCGACGACCGGTGCCAACCGCCACGAACCGCTCGAGCGCCGGCATGATCGCGTCGTCGATGACGGCCGGGCGGCCCCGGCGGTGGTCCTCCCACGGGACGAAGTCGTAGAAGTCGCGCCACGAGGCCATGCCCGACGGCTGCTCCTCCCGCATCAGCGCCAGGTACGCGATCGAGAGCCGCCGCAGCCCCGGCAGGGCCTCGCCGTTTCCTCCCGTGCCGTCCGGGCTGGTCGTCCTGGCGCGATCGCCGAAGGTATAGAGCTGCTCGACGTAGCCGACGTCCAGCCCGGTCTGTTCGGCGACCCAGCGCCGCAGACCGAGCTCCAACGTCGGATCCTGGGGCTCGAGCAGACCGGACGGGAGGGCCGGCAGGCCGTCTGGGCCCTCGACGACCAGGAGCCGGGGGGCGTCGTCGGTGACGGCGACGATGACCGCGTCGAGGCTTATCTCGAACTCGGTCCCGTTCGTGCTACCGGCCACCCACCACAGGATAGGACGGGGCGGCCCGGCGGTGGTCGCTCAGTTGACGCCGGTGGTGGCGTCGAGCAGCTCGTACTCCGCTTCGGTGTCAGGGTGGTCCTCGAACTGGATGACGTGCATCGTCTCGAACCTCTTGCGTAGCCAGCCGTCGTTGGCGTCGAGCAGGCCGAGCTTTGCGCAGTTCGGCACGATCTTGGAGAAGAGCAGCTGCTGGAACGGATCCTCGTTGGGATCGCCCGAGCTGAAGGTCGTGATCGCCTCCCGCACGTCGATGCCGACCCGCTCCCACACCTCCTGGCGCTGGAACCGGTCGCGCATCCGAATGGCGGCGTCGTAGGCGAACTCCTGGCGCTCGAACAGCTCCGCCTCGGTGAGCTCTCTGTAGAGCTCCTGGAGGCTGAGCACCCCGAAGGCCACGTGGCGGGCCTCGTCGCTCATCACGTAGCGAAGCAGCTGCTTGAGGAGCGGGTCATGGGTCAGGTTCATCATGTTGCCGAACGCGGCCAGCGCCAGGCCCTCGATCATCACCTGCATGCCGAGGTAGGTCATGTCCCACCGGTGATCGTTGATGATGTCGTCGAGCAGGGCCTGCAGATGGGTGTTGACCGGATACCAACCCTCCCGCTTGGTGTCGAGGTACTTGGCGAACACCTCGACGTGGCGGGCCTCGTCCATCACCTGGGTGGCGGCGTAGTATTTCGCGTCGATCCACGGGACGGTCTCGACGATCTTGGCGGTGCAGACGAGCGCTCCCTGCTCGCCGTGCATGAATTGACTGAGCGCCCACGTCGCCGTCTCGATCTCCGACCGGATCCACTCCTTCTCTCCCCAGCGCTCGAAGGAGGTACCGGTGATATCGACCCCCAACTCGGCCAGCGAGGCGCGGTCGGGGACGCCGGCGAGCCGAACCAGCTCCTCCTCGTCGACCTCGATCGACCAGTCGAGATCCTTCTCACCGTCCCACTGGGCGCCCTTGGCCTTCTCGTAGAGCTTGTTGAGCCCGGGCCGGGCGCCCTTCTCGTAGTCCCAGGTGAAGATCGTGTCGGCGTTGTTGACGACCGAGCGCACCGTCGCCTCGGCATCCGAGTTGGTCTCGGCCAACAGCTCGAGGTGGTCGTCGGTGATGGTCACGGGGGTCTCCCTGTCTCAGCTGTCGGACGCCGGGCTCCTGCCAACTTACGTCGTAAAGGCGCCGTAACTTGAGCCTAGCCGAGCGCTTACGGCGTACGAAACACCGGACTGTAGGACCGCCGGTCCGGTGGCCTGCGACCTGGGCTTCGGCCATGCTGGTCGCGATGGCTGACACCGACTTCGCTCACACCTACGTCAACTCCTCGGGGCATCGACTGCACCTGGCCGAAGCGGGATCGGGACCCCTCGTGGTGCTGGTGCACGGGTTCCCGGAGAGCTGGTACTCCTGGCGGCACCAGCTGGGGCCGTTGGCCGAGGCCGGCTACCGGGCGGTGGCGGTCGACGTTCGGGGCTACGGTCGCTCGGCCTCCCCGGCCGAGATCGAGGCCTACGCCATGACCGCCCTCGTCGGTGACGTCATCGCCGTCATCGACGATCACGACCGCCGACGAGGCGACGGCCGGGCCGAGCCGGCGGTGGTCGTCGGTCACGACTGGGGCGCACCGATCGCCTGGAACACCGCGCTCCTGCGACCCGAGCGCGTCCGAGGGGTGGCTGGGCTCTCGGTGCCCTACGCCCCTCGAGGAGACACCAAACCGCTCGACCGGATGCGGGAGCTGGCCGGCGACGACCTGTTCTACATCGACTACTTCCAGCAGCCCGGGGTCGCCGAAGCCGAAGCGGAAGCCGATCTGGAGACCTGGCTGCGGGGCTTCTACTTCACCGCCTCCGGTGAGGGAGATCCGACCAAGCCGAGCATGGGTCTGATCCCGGTCGGTCACGAGATGCGCGAGCGGTTGCAGATGCCGGGCCCTGGTCAGATGAAGTGGCTGAGCGACGAGGAGTTCGCCTACTACCTCGGCGAGTTCCAGCGGACAGGCGTGACCGGTGGACTCAATCGCTACCGGAACATCACCCGCGACTGGACCGAGCTGGCCGCCTGGCGCCACGCCCCGATCACGGTGCCGGCCCTGTTCATCGGGGGCGAACGAGACGGGCCGACTCAGCTGGGGCGAGCTGCGATCGAGCGGTTCGCTCAGACGCTGCCCGCTCTCGTCCACTCCGAGATCCTGCCCGGGTGCGGGCACTGGACCCAGCAGGAGCGACCCGACGACGTCAACCGGATCCTGCTCGACTTCCTCGCCGGCTTGTAGGCTTCCGCACCGCCGCTCGCTGCCACCGGCGTGAACTCGACCGGCCGATCCGGCCTGGGTACGGTGGCGAATCGTGCAGAGCCCCAAGGACTTCTTCAAGCCGCTGGCGGTCGGAGCCCCCGAACCGGTCCGGGACATCCCGTTCCGCCCGAGCCGGATGATCCACTTCTTCCCGCCCTCGAACGCCAAGATGGTGGCCAAGGTGCCCGACCTCGCCCCGCGGGTCGACATCCTCCTCGGGAACCTGGAAGACGGCGTGCCGGCGTCGGACAAGGAGGCGGCCCGAGCCGGGCTGGTCGAGGTGGGCAAGACCGTCGACCTGGGATCGACACAGCTGTGGACCCGGGTCAACTCGCTCGACTCGCCGTGGGTGCTCGACGACCTCACGACGTTGGTCGCCGAGATCGGCGACCGGCTCGACGTGATCATGATCCCCAAGGTCGAGGGCCCCGAGGACATCCACTACGTGGATCGGCTCCTGGCCCAGCTCGAGGCGAAGGCCGGGCTGACCGAGCCGCTGCTGGTGCACGCCATCCTCGAGACCGCCCGGGGGGTGGCAAGTGTCGAAGCGATCTGCGGTGCGTCGCCCCGGATGCAGGGCCTCTCGCTCGGGCCGGCCGACCTCGCCGCCAACCGGAGGATGAAGACCACCCGGGTCGGTGGCGGTCACCCCGGTTACCTCGTCCGCCAGGACCCCGACCCCGACGACGCCGACGCCGGGCGAACGGTCCACCAGCAGGATCTCTGGCACTACACGATCGCCCGCATGGTCGACGCCTGCGTCACCCACGGCATCCTGCCGTTCTACGGGCCCTTCGGCGACATCGCCGACACGACCGCCTGCGAGGACCAGTTCCGCAACGCCTACCTGCTCGGGTGCGTCGGGGCCTGGAGCCTCCACCCGGTGCAGATCGACATCGCCAAACGGGTCTTCAGCCCCGACCCGGCCGAGGTCGCCCACGCCCAGAGGGTGATCGAGGCCATGGGCGACGGGACGGGCGCCATCATGCTCGACGGGAAGATGGAGGACGACGCATCGTGCAAGCAGTGCAAGGTGGTGGTCGAGCTCGCTCACAACCTCGCGGAGCGCGACCCCGAACTGGCCGCCGCCTACGGATTCTGAGGATCTCGACATGATTGAACACGAGCTCCGCCCCCGCC
>JAOTYQ010000099.1 GCA_029861725.1 Acidimicrobiia bacterium
CGGAGCGACCGCCGAACCAGGTCCGCTACCCGGCGGCGGGCACGGCCAACGCCGCTGTCGAGCTCGAGCTGGTCTCCCTCGACGGCGCCTTCACCACGATCGACTGGAGCGACGGCGGCCGTTTCGAGTACCTCGCCGACGTCGTCTGGCAGCCAGGTCACCACCCACTGATCGTCCGTCAGACCCGAGATCAGCGCCTGGTGTCGATCGCCGAGCTGCCGCTGGGCGAAGTGGGCGGCGACGGGCTCCCGAAGGCCGATGAGGTCGGGGAGCTCTACACGATCACCGACGACATCTGGGTCGAGCTGCAGCCCGGCGCCCCCCGCTGGTGCTCGGCCGGGTTGTTGACGATCGAGGACCGCGACGGCGCCCGCCGGCTCGTGCTCGGCGGTGAGCCGCTCAGCGACACCCGGCTGAACGTTCGATCGATCGTCGGCGTGCGCCACGATTCGGCGGATGAACCGGGGGCCGAGAGCGACGAGGCGGGGGCGAGCAGCGATGCCGCGGTGGTGGTGAGCGCATGGACCGAGCCGACCGAGATCCACCTGTTCGAGCTGCCGTTGCCGGGCTCCGGGCTGGCCGAGAGCCAGCTGACGGTCGCGCCGGGGGTGCACGCAGGCGCCCTCGGCGCAGCCACCTTGGCGATCACGTCGTCGGTGCCCGACCGGCCGGGGAGCCAGGTCACGGTCGCCGACCTGTCACCAACCGAGGGCGGCCGAGCGGCGGCGATCATCGATCGTTCGGCCGAGCCCGGCTTCGCCGCCGCTCCCGAGTTCTGCGCCCTCGGTACCGACAACCTGGAAGCGGCCCTGTTCCTCCCGACAGACCACGACGGGAGCACTCCCCTGCCCGTGCTGGTCGACCCCTACGGTGGGCCGCACGCCCAGCGAGTGCTGAAGACCCACAACCCTCATCTCGTCTCCCGCTGGTTCGCCGAGAACTCCTATGCCGTGCTCGTGACCGACGGTCGTGGGACGCCCGGCCGGGGGCCGGCGTGGGAGCGGGCGGTGTGGGGCGACCTCGCCGGTCCGGTTCTCGACGATCAGCTCGCCGCGCTCGATGCAGTCATCGACCGCTACCACTTCCTCGACGCGTCCCGGGTCGCCATCCGGGGCTGGTCGTTCGGCGGGTACCTCGCAGCCCTGGCGGTGCTCCGGAGGCCCGACCGGTTCCACGCTGCGATCGCCGGGGCCCCGGTGACGACCTGGCGCCTGTACGACACCCACTACACCGAGCGCTACCTCGGGCACCCCAGCGTCTTCCCGGAGCACTACGACCGCAGCGATCTCTGGGTCGAGAACGAGGACGGTCCCCAGCTCGAGCGCTTGGAGCGACCACTGCTGCTGATCCACGGCCTCGCAGACGACAACGTCGTGTCGGCTCACACGCTCCGCTTCAGCACGGCGCTGCTGGCGACCGGGTCCCCCCACCGGGTGCTCCCGCTGTCGGGGGTGACACACATGACTCCCCAGGAGGCGGTGGCCGAGAACCTGCTCCGGCTCCAGCTCGACTTCCTCGACGAGACGATCGGCCGGGGTGAACTGTGAACGGCGGGCTCGACGACCTGGCTCAGCTCACCCCTGACCTGGCCTCCCTCGGCTGGGACGAGGAGCTCGATGCCTGGGCCGAGGCGGCCGAGCTCGAGCTCGGAACCGAGGACGATGCGGCCGACGGGGACGGTATGGGCGACGAAGCCGCCGATCGGCTGATCCGGGGCCGCCTGGCCCAGGTCACCCGTGGCTACTCGGTGATCTTCACCGGCGGCGACGCCTTGCTCGCCGCCTCGGGGAGCGCTCGCTTCGTCAGTGACGACGTCCCGGCGACGGGGGACTTCGTGCTCGTGAGCCACGACCCAGAGGACGGCCCGGTCATCGCCGCCATCGCTCCCCGGCGGACGGAGCTCCAGCGCCGCGCATCGGGTCGTGTGCCCGAGCCCCAGGTCCTCGCGGCGAACGCCGACGAGGTGTTCGTCATGCACGGCCTGGACCGCGAGCTCAACCTCCGGCGACTCGAGCGGCAGCTGGTCGTCGCCTGGGACAGCGGCGCCACACCGGTGGTGGTGCTCACGAAGGCCGACACGGTCGACGATCCGGCGGCCGTGGTCGAACGGGCCCGGGCCGTCGCCCCGGAGGTCGACGTACTCGCTGTGTCGATCATCTCCGGCGACGACCTCGACGCCGTTGCCGGCCACGTCCCGCCGGGACGGTCGGTGGCGCTGCTCGGTCCGTCCGGGATCGGCAAGTCGAGCCTGGTCAACGCCCTGTCCGCCGGTCGAGTGCAACGCATCGGCGAGGTGCGGGCCGCTGATCGGCGGGGCCGGCACACGACGGTCACCCGCGACCTGATCCCGCTGCCCGACAGAGGGCTGGTCATCGACGCCCCCGGCGTTCGCGAGATCGGGCTGTGGCAGGCCTACGACGGTCTCAAGAAGGCCTTCCCGGAGATAACGGCGGCCGCCGCCACGTGCCGCTTCACCGACTGCGACCACCAGGCCGAGCCGGATTGCGGAGTCCGGGCCAGCCTCGCCGATGGCGCGATCGCACCGCGGCGGCTCGAGCACTGGCACGAGCTGGGTGCGGAGCTGGCGCTCCAGGAGGATCAACTGGAGGAGTTCGCGTGGCGGGCCGAGTCCCGAGATCGCGCCGCCGCCGAGGACGAGCGCGACGCCACTCGATCGAGCCGCCGGTCGCGCACCCGTCGATCGAGGGGCAGGGGGCGCCGCCGGGGCCGGTGATCGACACGCCGCCCACGTGCCACCACTGTGCGTAGTGAACCCTCCCCCGATTGCGACGGAGCATGAGCGATACTGGGCGGGCCCGGAGGTTCACCCGATGCGTCGTTCCAGCAATCCCCGCCGCTCCTCGCACGTCGTTGCCGGCGTCGTCGCCGTGCCGGCCCTCGTGTTGGCGGGCTGCGGCCGGTCCGCTCCGGTCGACGCGCTGGCCGGGCTCGACGGTGATCCCGATATCGCCGGTGTCTCGGTGACCAGTCCCGATGCGGTCGTGGCGACCGAGCCGACAGCACCGGACGAGACGGTCGTCGTCACCAGCCAGGCCGCTCCCCAGGCCCAGGCCACCTATGTCGTGCAGCCCGGCGACACCCTGTCGGGCATCGCCGGAACCTACGATGTATCGATCGAGGCGCTGGCCCAGGCCAACGCCATCGCCGACGTCCACTCGATCTCGCCGGGCCAGCAGCTCGTGATCCCGACCCCGGCGGTCGAGGTCTCGGTCGTCGACACGGCCGACACGACTACCACCGCTCAGCCCTGAGCCGGCCCCTGAGCCGGCCCCGCTCTACGATGACGGGGTGACCAGGCACGATGTCGTCATCGTCGGTGGGGGGATCATCGGGCTCACGACGGCCTGGAACCTCACCTCGACCAACCCCGAGCTCTCGGTGACGGTGCTGGAGAAGGAGGAGCGCCTGGCGGTCCACCAGACCGGCCACAACTCCGGTGTTCTCCACTCCGGCATCTACTACCGGCCGGGCTCCAACAAGGCGACGACCTGCCGGGCCGGGCGGGCGGCGATGATCGAGTTCTGCCGAGCCAACGACATCGACCACGACATCTGCGGCAAGGTCATCGTCGCCACCGGGGCCGACCAGGTTGTGTCGCTGGATGCGCTGGCCGACCGAGCGGAGGCGAACGGCGTCAAGGCCCGCCGGGTGTCGGTGGCCGAGCTTCGGGAGCTGGAACCCGAGGTCGCCGGTATCGATGCGCTCCATGTACCCGATGCCGGGATCGTCGACTTCGGGGCGGTCTGTCGGACACTGGCCGCCAAGTTGGTAGACGCGGGGACCCTGATCCGGACCGGGGCCGAGGTGACGTCGCTGTCGGAAGGCATACGTGACGTGCGCGTCGATCTGGCCGGAGCGGAGCCGCTCCGAGCCGATCTGGTCATCACCTGCGGCGGCCTCCACTCCGACCGGCTGGCCCGCCACGTCCAGCCCGAGCTGCCGGAGCGGATCCTGCCGTTCCGCGGTGAGTACTTCGAGCTGAAGCCTGAGCGGCGCCAGCTGGTGAAGAACCTGATCTACCCGGTGCCCGATCCCCGATTTCCGTTTCTCGGCGTGCATCTGACGAGGACGATCGACGGGTCGATCCACGCCGGGCCGAATGCCGTCCTAGCCCTGGCCAGGGAGGGGTACCGCTGGCGCGACATCGACGTGCGCGACCTGGCCGAGGTGTTCGCATTTCCGGGATGGTGGCGGTTGGCTGCATCGTACTGGCGAACCGGGGTTGGCGAGTACTACCGCTCGCTGTCCAAGCGGGCATTCGTGGCTGCGCTGCAACAGCTGGTCCCGGCCCTCAGCACCGATGATCTCGAGGCGTCCCCGGCCGGGGTGCGGGCCCAAGCGGTGTCCCGGCAGGGGGAGCTGCTCGACGATTTCGTCTGGTCGGAGACGTCGCGCGTGGTCTCGGTGCTGAACGCGCCGTCGCCGGCGGCAACGGCGTCGCTGGCGATCGGGCAGCGCATCGCCGATCGAGCCGTGGCGCATCTGACCTGATGTGAAATCCGACCGGCGCAGCAGACGTAGCCGAGAGGACGAGCCGGGTCAGGTGCGGGAGGCGGGGCTGGCCGCGAGGCGGTAGGCGGTCAACCATCCCGCCGGTTCGAAGCCGGTCCGCCGCATTCGAGCCTCGGCCTCGGCGACCGAGCCCCTCCCACAGACGGCGGCCACGAGTTCGATCAGCAAACGCGTTGGCTGGTCGTCTGTCTCCTCGATGACCGCCCGGGCGGCGGCCAGGGCACCCTCGCACCCCGGCTCGTCACCGCTCCGGAATCGGACGGCGGCCCTGGCCAGGAGGGCGAAGACGCGATCGAGATAGGTCGACGGGCCGGTCTCGGTCCGCTCGACCAGCTGCTCCGCCTCGTCGACTGCGCCCTGGGCGGCGGCAACGATCGAGCCGACGGCGGCGGCGTAGTTGCCGAACTGCTCGGTGGCCGACGCCTCCACCCACAGCAGCTGGCTCGCCGCTTCGGCCACCGCTCCTCGTTGCAGCATCGCCAGCGCCAGCGACACGATGAGCTCCGCCTCACCCACGACCGACGGGTCGTCGTGGAGGCCGTCGTATCGGGCGGCCCAGCGGATCGCCCGCTCGGCCTCGCCGAGACGAGCAGCCGATGCGCAGTTCGTGACCACCGCGACGCGACGGCTCTCGCGGTCGCCAGCCTGATCGGCCAGCGAGAACGCCTCGTCGAGCATTGTGGTCCCCTCGTCGAGGCGGCCGAGCGACACGAGCGCCCGGCCCTCGATGGCCCTCGACCCCACCGCCAGGGTCGAGTCGTCGAGGCGCTCGGCCACTTCTCTCGCCTGCTGAGCGAGCTCGAAGGCGGCCTGGGCGTTGCCCGACCAGAGCTGGAGCGACGCATCGAGGCTCAACGTGATGCCCTCGGCCCACGGGTCTCCCCGGCGCTGCGTCTCGGGTAGGACCGTGTCGATGAGCAGGCGGGCCTGCTCCCAGTCGCCGGTGTGGAACGCGACCCAGGCCAGTACGCCCTTGGTCCAGACGAGGCCACCTCGGTCGTCGAGCTCGGTGAAGGTGTCGATCGCCTCGGTGACCAGCGAGCGGGCCTCGAGGACCCGGCCCTGGCGGAACGCCTGCCACGCCAGGCTCTGCAGCGCCCACGCCTCGGCCCGGCGGTCGCCTGCGGCCACCGCCACCGCCCGCGAGCTCTCGAGCGCCTGGCGGGCGAGCGAGGCGTCCGAGCGGACCATCTCGGTCATGCCGAGCAGGCGGAGGGCGAGCGCTTGTTGATCGGCGACGCCGAGCACCGCCATACGGTCGGCGGCCTCCCGGAGTCGGGCCGCCGCCCGGTCGAGATCGCCGGCCTTGCGGTCGACCTCCCCCTGGGTCAGCAACGAGCGGGCCAGCATCACCGGGTCGAGGTCGGGGAACGTGTCGAGTCGCTCGAGATCGGAGCGAGCGGCGGCGATGTCGTGGATCTCGGCCCAGGCCCGGGCCCGCCCGAACAGGAAACGGGCAGTCGCTGCCTCGTCGGTGGCCAGATCGACACCGAAGTCGAACCATCGGGCGGCGTCGAGAGGCGCGCCGACGTCAAGCGCCCGCTCGCCCGCCTGCTCGAGCCAGTACAGGGCTCGGCTGATCACTTCGGCTCGGTCGACGCCGGGGACGTTGGCGACCTCCGATGCGAGGTGGGCGGCGGCTCGGTAGTGCTCGGCGATCGCCACCACGACCGAGTTGCGAACGCTGTCGGGCTGCTGGCTCTCGAGGTACCGCGCGATCCCGTGGTGCTGCTGGGCCCGGCCCATCTTGGTGAGCCGGCCGTAGGCGACGTCGCGCACGAGGTTCGACACGAACCGGTACCGACCGCCGCTGACCTCGAGCAGGTCCTTGTCGATGAGGGCCGTCAGATCGAGGTCGATCTGGGCGACCCGTCGGGTCTCGCGGGCCATGGTGGCGAGGCCGTCGATGGGCCCGGTTCGGCCGAGCACGGCCGCATCCTCCAGAAGGGAGCGCTCACCGTTGTCGAGTGCGTCGAGGCGGGCGGCGATGATGCCCCGGAGGGTGGCCGGCAGCTCGGCCGCGTCGACGTCGAAGTCGTCGCCATCGGTGGCGGGAAGCGCATCGCCGTCCTTGGCGACGAGACCGGCCAGCTCCTCGAGGAAGAACGGGTTGCCGCCGCTCCGGTCGACCAGCTCGCCCGCGATCACCTCCGGCAGGTCGGTGCCCAGCTGCGCCAGCAGCTCGGCGGAGGCCAGGTCGTCGAGCGGGCCGAGCTGGATCACCGAGAGGCCGTGCCGGCCCCGGGGGAGGTGGTCGTGCTCACCCGAGCGGGCGGTCGTGAGCACGACGAGTGGGGCACGGGCGAGCTCGGTCAGCACGTGGTCGACCAGCTCCCAGACCGCGGTTGCCGCCCAGTGCATGTCGGACAGCACGATCACGACCGGGCGTTGCGAGACCTCGGCGTCGAGCACGGTGGTGAACGCCAGCACGACCTCCGAGCGGTTCCGGTTGCGGTCGCCGCCTCGAAGCTCGGTGTCGTAGCCGAGGGCGTGCAGGAGGGCGACGGTGTAGCGCTCGATGGCTGCCGGGGAGCTGACCGGCAGGTGCTCGGCCAGGGCCGCCTGGAGGTCGGCTTCGGCCCGGTCGTACGGCATGTCGTAGGTGAGGTCGAAGAGGTCGCGCACGAGATCGGCGACAGGCCACCAGACGTTGGCCTCTCCGTAGGGCAAGCAGCGCCCGTCGAGCACCCGGGCCCGGAACTGCGACGCCATCGTTGCCGATGCCTCGTTGACGAGACGGGTCTTACCCATGCCGGCTTCGCCGGAGACCACCGACAGCTGGGCCCGGTGACCGTCGATCGCGAGCTGGGCCTGCGCCGCGAGCATGTTCATCTCGTGAGTGCGGCCGACGAAGACGTTGCCGTGCTGCCGATGAAACCCCGGAGGCCTCACCGCCCGGAGCGCGACCCATGCCTGCAGCGGCTCTTCTCGCCCCCTGGCCGGGAGCGGGCCGACCGATCGGTAGACGAGGGCTTCGCCAGTGGCGGCCCGGGTTGCCTCGCCGACGAGCGTTTCGCCAGGGTTGGCCAGCTCCTGGAGCCGGCTGGCCGAGTTCATCACGTCGCCCATGGCCGTGTAGTCACCGCCAGCCGTCGTCGTGCCGACCAGTACTTCGCCGGTGTTGAGGCCGATTCGAAGGTGGAGCGGCGGGTCGAGCTCGGAGGAGAGGCTGTCCATCGTGTGTTGCATGCGCAGCGCAGCTCGCACCGCTCGCTCGGCGTCGTCTTCGTGGGCCACCGGGGCCCCGAAGAGGGCGATGATCTCGTCGCCGACGACCTTGTCGACGACCCCGCCGAACATCGTGATGTCGCGAGCGAGCCGCTCGAAGGCCCGGTCGATCAGGTGCTTCACCTGCTCGGGGTCCATGCGCTCGGCCAACGTCGTGAAGCCGACGACGTCGGCGAACAACGCGGTGACGACCCGACGCTCCTCGCCTAGCGAAGACTGGGCTGCTCCGCAATGGGAGCAGAACCGAGCACCGTCGGGAATCTGGAGCCCGCAGGACGCACACTGCATCGGCTCAATCCTAGTTTCGCCAAGGCCGGAAACTCGACCGTGTCGAGCCGACTCGGTCGGCCTGCTCCTCCTCGCGAACGAGGGGCCTTCGTTCGTTCGGGCGACGACAGCCGACGTCACCTTCAGTACGGTAGCGAGGTGCACCTGCGGCCTCATCAGCGCTCGTCGGGCCACATCTGGGCGTGGCACGACCGGCTGTCGGGCCTTCTGCCGCTGGGGCTACGGCGCCGCCGGTTGTTGTTCGACCTCGCGCTTGCCATGCTGTTGTCGGCGGTGTCCATCGTCGTCGTCCTCGGTCTCAACGACGCGTTCGGCGAGGCCGACATCAGCCGCCCCGACGGCGCGATCGGGTGGTTGATCGTGATCGGGCCGGCGCTGCCGATCCCGTTCCGCCGAGTCTTCCCGACCGCCGCCGTGGTCACCGGCGGGCTGCTCCAAGTGGTGATGTGGTCGACGTCGCTCCCCGATTTCTACCTGGCGATGGCCGTCCTGCTGTACTCCGCGGCCGCGTTCGGTGGGTTGCGAGGGCGACGGGCGAGTTGGATCATGTCGGCGGCGCTCACGCTCTTCACCGCAATCGGTGTCCTCACCGGGGAAGCGCCGTTCTACGCAGTGCCGATCGTCGGGTTGTTCAGCGTCGCCGCATCGGCGATGGGGGCGTCGGTCGCCAACCGGCAGGCCTACATCGAGCAGGTCGAGGCCCGGGCCTCTGAGACCGAGCGGTCTCGTCTGGCCGACCACGACCGGGCGCTCACCGAGGAGCGCAACCGGATCGCTCGCGAGCTCCACGATGTCGTCGCCCACGGGCTCTCCGTCGTCGTGGTCCAGGCGGCAGCGGCCCAGAGGATTCTCGATCGCGACCCGTCCGGGGCTCGGAGCGCGCTGGAGCAGATCGAGCAGACGGGGCGAACGGCGCTGGGCGAGATGCGGCAGGTGCTCAGCGTGATCCGCACCGACCCGGCCGAGAGCTGGCGACCGGCCCCCGGGCTCGCCGGCCTGGACGAGCTCGTCGACGAGTTGGGCAAGACTGGGCTCATGGTCACGCTGTCTCGCTCCGGTACCATCGAGCAGCACCCGTTGCCGGTCACGATCGATATGACCGCGTACCGGATCGTCCAGGAGTCGCTGACGAACGTGCTGAAGCACGGTGGTCGGGGCGCCCGGGCCTCGGTGGACATCCAGCGGACCGAGAGCTCGCTCGATCTCGCCATCACCGACGACGGCAGGGGGGCTGCCGCCGCCGAGCGCGGCGGGCACGGCCTTCGGGGCATGCAGGAGCGGGTCGAAGTATTTGGTGGCGACTTCTCGGCTGGACCGGCACGCGGCGGTGGGTTCGCCGTGAAGGTGTCACTCCCGATCGAGGCGACGGGAAGCCGGTGAGCGAGGGGGAGCGGTGATCCGGATCGGGATCGTTGACGATCAGGAGCTCGTCCGCACCGGGTTCCGCATGATCCTCGATTCCGAGGACGACTTCGAGGTCGTCGGTGAGGCGGCCGACGGCGAGTCCTCGCTGGCGATGGTGCGGGCTCGCCGACCCGACGTGGTTCTCATGGACGTGCGGATGCCGGTCATGGACGGCGTCGAGGCCACGCGCCAGCTGGCGACGAGCCCCGACACGAAGGTCATCATCGTCACCACCTTCGATCTCGACGAGTATGTGTTCGCCGCGCTCCGGCACGGTGCCAGCGGCTTCCTCCTCAAGGACGCCCCGGCCGATCAGCTGGTGTCGGCGATCCGGGTCGTGGCTTCCGGCGAAGCGCTCCTCGCACCCTCGATCACCCGCCGACTGATCGAACAGTTCCAGGCGTCCGGGCCACCGCCGGCTACCTCCGACGGCGAGCAGCTGCTGGCCAGCCTGACCGAGCGGGAGAGCGAGGTGCTCGCCGAGCTGGCCCGGGGCTTGTCGAACGCAGAGATCGCCGAGAAGCTGTTCGTCAGCGAGACGACCGTCAAGACCCATGTCGGACGGGTGCTCACGAAGCTCAACGTGCGCGACCGGGTACAGGCCGTGGTGATGGCCTACGAATCGGGCGTCGTGCGGCCCGGCTCGGGCTGACACGTCGGACACCAGTAGGTCCCCCGAGCATGAGGGCCGCGGCGGGCCCACTCGATGAGCGTGCCGCAGGATCGACAGGGCCTGCCCGCCCGGCCGTAGACGGCCACACCGCCGGGCACGGTCGTTCGAGGACCGCCGGCGACACCTGCCACGAGCTGGGCGTTCGCCACCTCCGCCAGGCGGCGGACGAGGTCGTCGGAGAGGCGGCCGATCGGCGTGTCAGGATGGAGCTCGCAGGCGTGGAGCACCTCGCTCTTGAAGACGTTGCCGACGCCGGAGAAGATCCGCTGGTCGAGGAGGACGTCGACGACCGGGGTCGCGTTGGTGCTGAACCGTCGGGCCCGGTCGACGACCACGTCGAGGTCGGGATCGGCCGTGGTCAGATCGGGACCGAGACGGTCGAGCCCGGTCCCGCGGCGAACGGTCGTCGCACCGCGGAGCACCACGTGGGGGGCGGCGAAGCACACCGCGACCCAGTCGTCGGTCGCGAGCACGGCACGGGCCGCGCTCGGTGACCGGCGCCAGCGCTCGCCGGGCCGGTACAGATGCCAGCTCCCGGCCATCTTCATGTGGGTTTCGAGCACGCTGCCGTCGCCGAAGTGCACGAGCAGGAACTTGCCTCGGGCCTCGACCCGCTCGATCAGCGTGCCGGGGGCGGGGCCGGAGCCTGCCAGCCTGGCGGCCTCGAAGCGAACCAGCGGCTTGCCGGCAAGGGCCTGGCCGAGCCGATTGGCCGCTCGGTGGATGGTGTCACCCTCGGGCACGGCTCCCAGTGTGGCGCCGCTCGTGGTGTGTCGCTGACGAGCGGTCTGGTCTCCAGCGAATCATTCTGGCGACACACCACTACCGTTCCTGCGATGAACCGCTTGGATGGACTCGAGATACCGTGGTGGCGCCGGGGCGTGGTCTACCAGGTCTACCTACGCTCGTTCGCCGACTCCAACGGCGACGGCACTGGCGACGTCAACGGCCTGCGGTCGAGGCTCCCCTACCTCGCCGACCTCGGTGTCACCGCGCTCTGGATCACCCCGTGGTATCGCTCCCCGATGGCCGACGGCGGCTACGACGTTGCCGACTATCGAGACATCGAGCCCTGCTTCGGCACGCTCGCCGACGCCGAGCAGCTGATCTCGGACGCCCATGACCAAGGCATACGGATCATCGCCGACCTCGTCCCCAACCACACCTCGACCGAGCACGACTGGTTCAAGCAGGCCCGGACGGCACCGATCGGCGATCCGAGCCGCGACCGGTACCACATCCGCGACGGCAAGGGGGCCGACGGGGCCGAGCCGCCGACCGACTGGACGAGCGTGTTCGGAGGGTCGGCCTGGACCCGCCTGCCGGACGGTCAGTGGTACCTGCACCTGTTCGCCAGGGAGCAACCCGACCTCAACTGGGGGAACGCCGAGGTTCGGGCCGAGTTCGAGTCCATCTTCCGGTTCTGGCTCGATCGGGGCGTCGACGGCTTCCGGATCGACGTGGCCCACGGCCTCGTCAAGGACCCGACCTTCCCCGACGTCGGGGCGGCCCCGGAGATCCTCGTGTCGGCGAACGTGCCTGACCATCCCTTCTGGGATCGCGACGGGATCCACGAGATCGTCCCGTCGTGGCGGGCGATCGTCGAGGCCTACGACGGGTATCGGATACTCGTGGCCGAAGCTTGGGTCCGGCCGGAACGGCTGCCGCTCTACCTACGGCCCGACGAGTACCATCAGTCGTTCAACTTCGATCTCCTGAAGGCGCCGTGGGACGCCGCTCGGCTGCGGGCGGTGATCGACGACGGCGTCAAGGCAGCTGCCGCCGTCGGGTCGACGTCGACCTGGGTCCTGTCGAACCACGACGTGATGCGGGAGGCGACCCGTTACGGTCTCCCGGCGGACGTCAACTGGCGAACGTGGCCCGTGACCGGCCCAGCCGAGCTCTTGGATGAGGCAGCGGGCATCCGGCGGGCCAGGGCGGCTGCGCTGCTCATGCTGGCCCTGCCGGGGTCGGCCTACATCTACCAGGGCGAGGAGCTCGGGCTCCCCGAGGTCTGCGACCTGCCGACCGACGTGCTCGACGACCCTGTCTGGGAGCGATCGAACCACACCCAACGGGGGCGCGACGGGTCGCGGGTGCCGCTGCCCTGGGATCGATCGAAGCCAGCCGCCGGCTTCGGCTCGGCGCCGGCATGGCTGCCCCAGCCGGAGGGTTGGGGCGAGCTGTCGGTCGCAGCCCAGCGGGAGGACCCCGACTCGACGCTGCAGCTGTACCGGGCGGCGCTGGCCCTCCGTCGTCGCCACGGCGTTGACGACGAGACGCTCGACTGGCTCGACACCGATCCCGGAACCGTCGCGTTTCGGCGGGGCAGCGGTCTGCGGTGCGTGGCGAACCTCGGTCCCGAGCCGATCGAGCTCCCCGAGCACGCCGAGGTGTTGCTCACCAGCTCTGGGCTGACCCCTTCGGGGCGCCTCGGAACCGACGATGCCGCCTGGCTTCTGTGACCGGCGCCACACCGGTGGGTCCCTCTTAGGGATGACATCGTCCCAGCCGAAAATCGTCACTCCGATCGAAGGCGCGGGCTGGTCCGCGTCCTACATTTCGAGGTGCACAGAAGTTCGAGGTGCACAGAAGTCCCAGCGTGCACGCACGCGCCTCCGTCGACCTGCGGCGGCCGAGGGTTAGGAGCAGTCTCACATGAACGACGAAGCATCCGCGCAACAGGTGGCTGATCGAATCCAGCACGGCACCGGTGTGTCGGCGGCTCGCGCCCTGCAGGCCTCGAAGATCTACGGCTCGGGTGACACCGAGGTCCACGCTCTCCGCAACGTCGATGTGAGCTTCGAGCAGGGAGCGTTCAGCGCGATCATGGGACCGTCCGGCTCCGGCAAATCGACGCTGATGCACTGCATGGCCGGGCTCGACCGGTTGACGAGCGGCGAGTCGTTCATTGGCGAGACCGCCATCTCGACCTTGAACGACAAAGCGCTCACCGAGCTCCGGCGCAACAAGGTCGGCTTCATCTTCCAGGCCTTCAACCTGATCCCGACCCTGACCGCCCGGGAGAACATCACCCTCCCGATGGATCTGGGCGGCACCAAGATCGACAAGGGCTGGATCGACGAGGTCATCTCCACCGTCGGCCTCGCCGACCGGGAGACCCACCGCCCCAACGAGCTGTCCGGCGGTCAGCAGCAGCGGGTGGCGGTGGCCCGGGCGCTCGCCACCCGCCCCGACATCGTGTTCGGCGACGAGCCGACCGGCAACCTCGACTCGAGGACCTCGGCCGAGATCCTGAGCTTCATGCAGCGAGCGGTGAAAGAGCTCGGCCAGACGATCGTGATGGTGACCCACGACCCGACCTCGGCGTCGTACGCCGACCGGGTCCTGTTCCTCGGCGACGGCGAGATCGTCCACGAGATGCACGACCCAACACCGGACTCCGTGCTCGACACGATCAAGAGCCTGGGGGACTGAGCCGTGGCCAAGATCGTGTGGCGGGGCATTCTCGCCAACCTGGGC
>JAOTYQ010000058.1 GCA_029861725.1 Acidimicrobiia bacterium
ATTGATTCTGACCTTGATCTCGGTCGTGCTCGGCGTGGCGTTCGTGTCCGGTTCGTTCGTCCTGGCCGACAGCCTGCGCTCGATCTTCACCCAGATCAGCGAGGACGCGTTCGCTGGCGTCGACGCTCAGGTCCGGGCGATCGAGCCCGAGGTCCAGTCGTCGGAGACGACGTTCCTCCGGTTCGACGATGACATCGTCGGAGACGTGAGCGGTCTTCCCGAGGTCGAGTACGCCGAGGGTGGTCTGTTCGCCTTCGAGCAGACCTACTCCCTCAAGGACGACGGCGAGGTGAACCGTCCCGCCGGTCCGCCGGTCTTCACCGCTTCGTGGGGCGGCCCGAGCCCGGTGTCGAGCTTCACGATCGTCGACGGTGAGGCGCCAGTCGGTCAGCAGGTCGCACTGGACGCGGCCCAGGTCGAGGAAGGCGGGTTCACCGTCGGCGATCAGATCACGATGTCGTTGCCGACCGGTGAGCCCGAGGAGTTCGAGCTCTCGGCCATCATCGACTTCGGCGAGGGCGGGACCGCCGGGTCCTACTTCAACCTCTTCGACCTGCCGACCGCCCAACGGGTCCTCGGGGCCGAGGGCGTCGTGGACTCGATCGTCGTCAATGCGATCGACGGCACCAGCGAGGGCGATCTGCTTGCCTCGATCGGCACCGTCCTGCCGTCCGAGATCGAGGTCGTGTCTGGCGAGACCGTGATCGGTGAGCAGCAGGAGGACTTCGACACCGTGATCAGCATCTTCGGCAACGTCCTCCTCGGCTTCGCCGTCGTCGTGCTGTTCGTGTCGACGTTCATCATCTACAACACGTTCGCCATACTGGTCGGACAGCGAACCCAGCAGCTCGGGCTGCTCCGCTCGGTGGGGGCCAGCAGCGTTCAGATCCGGTTCATGGTCTTATTCGAGTCGGTGATCATCGGGATCGTGGCGTCGGCCGTCGGATTGTTCGGCGGTCTCGGCGTCGCCTGGCTCCTGAAGCGGCTGTTCAGCACCGGCGGCAGCTCGTTCCCCGACGGGCCGCTGGAGCTCCTGCCCCGCACGATCATCGTCGTGGTCGTCGTCGGCCTGCTCGTCACCGTGCTGTCGGCCCTGGTGCCGGCGCTCCGGGCGTCGCGGGTGTCGCCGCTGGAGGCGGTCCGCGACGGGGGCCGCAAGGAACGGACGATGACATTCCGCCTCATCGCCGGGTCGCTCGTGCTCCTGCCCGGTCTGACCGCCCTCGGCCTCGGCATGTTCGGCAACATCGAGGACACCGCCGCCCGGCTGAGCTCGATCGGGCTCGGCGCGGCGCTGACGTTCATCGGGGTGTCGATGCTGAGCGCGCTGTTCGCCGGCCAGGCCGCCCAGGGCATCGGCCGCCCAACGTTCGTCGCGTTCGCGTCGTTCGTCGGTGGCGTGATCCTCGTGTTGCTCGGCATCGGTTCAGTAGTCGGGGGACTCAGCATCTTCGGCCTGGCCGCAACCCGCGACGGCAGCTTCTTCCCGATCGGGATCCTGCTCCTGATCGCGGGGGTGCTCGTCATCGCCATCGGCTATGTGTTCGTCCGGTCGGGCGTGCCAACCGTGCTCGACGGCCTCCGCCTGATCAAGGCAGTCTTCCGGGGTGGGGCGTCGCTGACGTTGGTCAACCTCGCCCGAGACAACGCCAGCCGGAACCCGCAGCGAACGGCGGCGACCTCGACGGCGCTGATGATCGGCCTGGCCCTCATCACCGGCGTCGCGGTGCTGACGGCCTCGCTCCTGGCGACGTTCGACCGGCTCCTCGAAGATGCGCTGAGCGCCGACCTGTTCATCTTCGAGGAGAACCAGGGGCTGCCGTTCTCGTCGGTTCTGGTCGACCAGCTCGACGCGCTGCCTGAGACCGATCGGGTCGCCGGCTTCGCCCAGGTCGAGATGAAGGTCGACGAGGAAGTCACCTCGGTCGCGGCGTTCGACACGCAGACCGGCTCCGAGGTCGTCAACGTGGGCATCGTGGACGGCACGGCCGAGGTGTCCTCGGGCGGGATCGCCGTGTTCACCGACGTGGCCAACGACAGGGACCTGTCGATCGGCTCGACGGTCGCCGTCGAGTTCGAGGACGGCTTCGCCACCGAACTGACCGTCGAGGCGATCTACGACGACCTCAGCGTGGTCGGCGACAACTGGCTCGTCAGCCGAGAGCTCAGCAGCCAGCACGTCCCGGTCGACGAGATCGGCTTCGTCGGCGTGACGTTCCCCGACGGCACCGACGCAGCAGCCGGCAGAGCCGCCGTCGAGGCGGTCACTGCGAACTTCCCGCAGCTGTCGGTTCAGGACAACACCGAATTCCAGGAGCAGGTCGAGAGCCAGATCAGCCAGCTCCAGATCGTGATCAACGGGCTGCTCGTGCTGTGCCTGATCGTTGCGTTCTTCGGGATCGTCAACACGATGGCGCTCTCGGTGCTCGAGCGCACGCGAGAGATCGGACTGCTGCGCGCCGTCGGCATGACCCGCGATCAGCTCCGCTCGACGATCCGTTCCGAGGCGGTGGTGGTCAGCGTCTTCGGTGCCCTGCTCGGCGTGCTGATGGGCCTCCTGCTCGGTTGGGCAGCGGTGGTGGCGATCCCGGACAGCTTCATCAGCGCCGTCGGGATCCCCTGGGCTCAGCTGGGGGTGTTCATCATCGTCGGAGCGGTGATCGGCCTGGTCGCCGCCTACTTCCCGGCGCGGCGGGCGGCCCAGCTCGACGTGCTCGACGCCATCGCTCACGAGTAGCGACCGGCCCAGCTCGGTGCAACCGCTCAGCGGCAGCGAGTAGCGACCGGCGGTCACCAGGGTGAGCGACCGCCGATCCCGATGATGTACAGCACGGCGAGCACGCCCATCCCGGCGGCCAGTCCCAGTCCTTTTGGTTGGTCGCCACAGCGTTGTAGGACCCGCCATCATCGATGGCGATGGCCGATCGCGTTCAGGCATCGGCCTGCAGGGGTAGCCTCGCCGAGATGGCCGTCGACCCGTCCCCACCACCGCCGATCACCGACACGCCGACATGGCGGGCGCTGGTCGAGCACGCCGACTCGCTGCAGGACGTCACCCTGCGCCGCCTCTTCGCCGCCGATGACGCCCGGGCCGAGCGGTTCACCGTCGAGGTGGCAACCCTCACGGTCGACTACTCGAAGAACCGGATCAACGAGACCACCATCGACTTGCTCACAGCGCTCGCCAACGCAGCCGATCTCGCCGGCGCTCGCGACGCGATGTTCCGAGGGGAGCCGATCAACACCACGGAGCGGCGAGCGGTGCTGCACACCGCGCTACGGCGGCCGGCCGACGCCCCGCTCGTCGTCGACGGCATCGACGTCACCGCCGAGGTCCACGAGGTGCTCAGCCGGATGGCCCGGTTCGCCGACGCCGTCCGCGACGGCACGTGGACCGGTTCGACCGGGGCTCGCATCGAGGCCGTCGTCAACATCGGGATCGGTGGGTCCGACCTCGGACCGGCCATGGCCTACCAGGCCCTCCGCCCGTACAGCCATCGCGACCTCACGTTCCGCTTCGTCTCCAACATCGACCCGGCGGCGCTGCACGAGGCCCTGATCGACCTCGATCCGGCCACCACCCTCTTCGTCGTCGTGTCGAAGAGCTTCTCCACGATCGAGACGCTCACCAACGCCCGGTCGGCCCGGACGTGGCTCACCGACGCCCTCGGCCCTGACGCGGTCGCCGATCATTTCGTGGCGGTGTCGACCGAGGCGGACCTCGTCGCCGACTTCGGGATCGACCCGGCCAACATGTTCGGTTTCTGGGACTGGGTCGGCGGCCGCTACTCGGTCGGATCGGCGGTTGGGCTGTCGCTCGTGATCGCCATCGGAGCGGAGCGGTTCGCCGATCTGCTGGCCGGGATGAGCGAGATCGACGAGCACTTCCTCACCGCCCCCTGGGCCAACAACCTGCCGGTGATCCTCGGTCTGCTCGGGATCTGGTACACCAACTTCCTCGGTGCGGAGACCCATGCGGTCCTCCCCTACTCGGAATACCTGGCACGGTTCCCCGCCTATCTCCAACAGCTCGACATGGAGTCGAACGGCAAGGGCGTCGATCGGCTCGGACGGCCGGTGCCCGTCGACACCGGCCCGATCGTGTGGGGCGAGCCGGGGACTAACGGCCAGCACGCGTTCTACCAGCTACTCCACCAGGGCACCCGGTTGGTGCCGGCCGACTTCATCGGTTTCGTCGAGCCGGTCACCCCGATCGGGAGCCACCACGATCTGCTGATGGCCAACTTCTTCGCCCAAACCGAAGCCCTGGCCTTCGGCCGCGACCACGAGGACCCGCAGCGAGCCTTCGAGGGGAACCGGCCGTCGACCACCATCCTGGGGCAGCGCCTCGACCCGCGGACACTTGGCCGCCTGATCGCGCTCTACGAGCACAAGGTGTACACCATGGGGGTCGTCTGGGGCATCAACTCCTTCGATCAGTTCGGGGTCGAGCTCGGCAAGGTCCTCGCCACTGCGATCGAGCCCGAGCTGATCTCGACGTCGGAGCTCGCCCACGATCCCTCGACGAACGCCCTACTCCACCGGTATCGTTCGCGTTCTGGCGTGGTTTGACCACATCTGGTGTGGTCAACTGACGCCTCCTCGAGAGGGTTCGGGGGTCCCGAGAGTAGCGCGGTTGGCCAAAACGTGGTGGTATGGATTGGGCGCCGGCTAGGTCGCATGAGTGGAGCATTGCAGTGGCTGCTGAACCGATTTCACGCGACATCGCGATCGGCGACGACCTTCGACCGCTTTCCGAGGTGGAGCTCTCCGATCGGGTGATGTGGGGCCTCGTCGACTCGGCGCCGGACGGGCTGCTCATGGTCGACGACTGCGGCCACATCATCCTCATCAACCGACAGATCGAGGAGCTGTTCGGCTACGACCGGGGTGAGCTGCTCGGCCAGTCGGTCGATGTCCTCCTGCCGCCGGCGAGTCGCCAGGTCCACCGGGCGCATCGCACCCGCTACCGGGCCGAGCCACGAGTCCGATCCATGGGCGCTGCGATGGACCTCCAGGGCTGCCGATCCGACGGGACGCTCTTTCCCGTCGAGGTCAGCCTGAGCCCGCTCGCCGGCGACCACGGGGAGGCGTTGGTGATCGCCGCGGTGCGAGATGTCACCAGTCGCGTCGCCGCCGAGGCCCTCGATGCCGAGGTTCGTCACGGACTCGACGTGGTCGAAGACGGCGTGTTCATGTTCGACGCCGACACGCTGCGGTTCCGGTATGTCAATCAGGGAGCGGTCAACCAGGTGGGCTACAGCGCCGCCGAGCTGCTGACCATGACCCCGATTCACATCAAGCCCGAGTTCACCGAGGCCTCGTTTCGCGAGCTGCTCGAGCCGCTGCTCGCCAACGAGACCCAGTCGGTGCACTTCACGACCGTCCACCGGCGCAAGGACGGCTCGGACCGGCCGGTGGAAATCGTGTTGCAGGGCCCACCACCGCCGTTCCACAGCACGCAGCGGAGCTGCGTTGCCCTGGTGCGGGACATCAGCCAGCGGCTGGAGGACGAGCGGCAGCTGACCGCCGCTCGTCAGCAGGCGTCACTGCTGGCCGATCGCGAGCGCCTGGCCCGCGACATGCACGACACGGTCATCCAGGAGCTGTTCGCCACCGGCATCGCGCTCCAGGCCACGGTGAGCAGGATCGACGACCAGGCGACAGCGGAGCGGGTCCTGGCCGCAGTCGACTCGATCGACGAGACGATCAAGCAGATCCGGGGCACGATCTTCGGCATGCGCACCTACGGTCAGTGGGAGAACGGGGTGCGCAACGAGATCCTGCAGGTCGCCGAATCGGCAAGCGAAGCTCTGGGCTTCGAGCCGTCGGTCGGGTTCGAGGGCACGGTCGACGACCTGCCCGGACCGGTGGTGTCACAGCTCCTGCCAACGCTTCGGGAGGTGCTGTCCAACGTGGCCCGCCACGCTCGGGCGTCGGGGGTCGAGGTGACCGTGACCGCGACGGACGACGACGCCGTGGTCGAAGTGCTCGACGACGGCGTCGGGATCTCGGGCGACGCAGCAGACGCTCCGACCGGGCACGGACTCGGCAACATCCGCGGCCGCGCCCTCGACCTCGGCGGGAGCTGCGTGGTCGAGCGACGGGACGACGGCGGGACCCGGGTGGTCTGGCGGGTGAGGCTCGAGCGCACGGGCTGATCGGTCCCTTGCCTTGGCAACGGTGGCCGCGAAGCTCGACAGCGACGGCACCCCGGACCAGGTAGAGAGCTACACGCCACCGCGGAGGATCGGTCCTCGGTAGCCGGGCTTGAACCCGCCGGCAACCAGCAGCTCTGCGACTTCGGGCCGCTCTGCGATCGGCTGACCGTCGACCTTGCGGATCTCGATGGTGCGGAGCGTGTCGTTTCGGACGAGCTCGGCCAGGGCCGCCACCCAACCGTCATCGTCGACGGCCCCATCGAACAGGTTCATGGTGCGTCCACCTCGCTCGAGGTGGACGAGCGGGCGGCCCGCCCGGAGCACCACGAAGGCCCCGGTGGCCCGGTTCGGCCGGCCATCGGAATCGGGCCAGGCCAGGGCGGCGCCGTAGGGCTGGGCTGGATCGCAGGCGGCGAGGACGATGGGCTCGGGCTCGTCGTCGCCCCCCGGTCCGTCGACGCCCGTGCGGCGCTCGTCCCGGAGCCGATCGACCGCTCCCGGAAGTGCGAACTGGGCAGCCCCCAGACCGGCCACGAAGTAGCCGCGCCGGATCTGGCCCCGGTCCTCCATCTCCTTGAGGACCGGGTACACCCCGGCGAACCCGCCCTCGGCTCCCTCGGCCAAGGCCATCTCGCGGGTCAGCACTCCATAGCGCTCCAGCAGCTGGAGGGCCCGGGTCGTCGCGGCCTCCGTCGAGGAGACCTCGGGTCGCCGCAGCGGCTCGACCGGCGCCCACCGTCCGGTGCCAGACGGTGGTCCGAGCCGAGACAGCGCCCGTATCTGGGGTCGTCGGCCGGCACGGCCGGTGCGCCGACCGACCGGTTTCTTCGGCGTCGCCCCCGACACGAGGGCCCGCAGCGGCGTCAACGAGTCGTTGGTGACCTCGCCAGACCAGACGAGATCCCACAGGGCGGCGAGGACGGCCTCGTCGGCGTAGTCACAGCCAGCGGCCTGGGCGGCGACGACGAGATCCGGCCAGAACGACGCGCCCCGATCGAGGAGATGGGCCCGCAGAGCCTCGTGCAAGCCCCCGCCCGGCGGGTCGGCGGGCTCGGGGATCAGCGCAGGAGCCTGGTCACGCCACACGAGCCGGACCCGACCATCGCCGGATCCCAGCGGCTCGGCCCCGACCCATACGATCTCGCCGGCGGTCAGCAGCGTGTCGAGGTCGGCTGGCTGGTACCCGCCGACCCGGGCCGGCAGGATCGACGACTCCAGCACCGAGGCCGGGATGGCGGCGCCCTGCAGCGTGGTCAGGACCTCGGCCAGGCCGTCGACCCCGTGGTGACGAGACCCGACATGCTGCCAGGCCGGGACGAACCGGGCCAGCACGTCTTGCTCGACCGGCTCGACCTCCGACCGCAGCGCCGCCAGCGACCGTCGCCGCAAGACGCGGAGTACGTCGTTGTGGCACCACTCCCGCTCGATCCCGTCGGGCCGGAACTCGCCGCGGACCACCCGGCCCTGCCGCTCTAGCTCCTCCAGTGCCGCCCTGGTTCGCGCCGGGTCGAGGCCGAGCGCGGTCGACAGATGGTCGACGAGGAACGGACCGTTGGTGCGGGCAAAGCGAGACACGAGATCGCCGAGCGGCTCCGCCACCGGATCGGTGAACGCAGCCGGGAGCCCTGGGGGCAGGGCGACGCCGAGCGCGTCCCGCAACCGGGACGCGTCGTCGGCGGCGGCCACCATCTGTTGCCCTGCGACCGCCACCGGGATGATCCGGCGCTCGGCCAGCAACGACTCGACGGCCGACGCGGCGTCGAGTCCGTCGACCCGGGCGGCGACGGCATCGACGGTGAGCGGCCCGAGCCACCGCAGCAGATCCTCGACGCCGTCGACGGTCTTGGCTCGCCACCCTTCTGCGGTCCGTTGGAGCTCCGCCTCGAGGCTGGCCAGCACCTCGGAGTCGAGCAGCTCCCGCAGCTCTTCGGCCCCGAGCAGATCACGGAGCAGCTCGCGGTCGAGCGACAGCGCAGCAGCCCGCCGCTCCGCCAGCGGGGCATCGCCCTCGTACATGTACTGGGCGATCCACCCGAACAGGAGCGACTGGGCGAACGGTGATGCAGTGTCGGTGTCGACCGGGATGACCCTGATCTTCCGGCTCCGAACCTCGGTGAGCACCTGCCGCAACGCCGGCACGTCGAACACGTCGTTGAGGCACTCCCGGCTCGTCTCGAGCAGGATCGGGAAGCTCGGGTACTTCGCCGCCACCGCCAGGAGGTCGGCCGCCTTCTGCCGCTGCTGCCAGAGCGGGGTCCGCCGGTCGGGGCGGCGGCGGGGCAGGAGCAGGGCCCGGGCGGCGCACTCGCGGAACCGGGCGGCAAACAACGCCGAGCTGGGGAGCTGGGTGACGAGCAGCTCGTCCAGCTCGTCGGGATCGATGGCGAGCTCGTCGACGGGGAGCCGGTCGACGGCCTCGGGCAGCCGGATGACGATCCCGTCGTCGCTCCACATCAGCTCGACGTCCCATCCCCACTGCTCGGTGAGGCGGTGCTGGAGGGCCATGCCCCACGGCGCGTGGACCTGGGCCCCGAACGGGCTGAGGATGCAGATCCGCCAGTCGCCGATTTCGTCTCTGAACCGCTCGACGACGATCGTCCGGTCGTCGGGGACCCGGCCGGCGACCTCGATCTGCTCCTCGATGAACGACAGGAGGTTGTCGGCGGCCAGGGCGTCGAGGCGGTGCTCGTCGCGAAGGCGGGCGAGAGCGTCGTCACGGCCGACCGAGGAGATCTCCCGGACGAAGGCACCCATGGCCCGGCCCAGCTCGAGCGGCCGGCCCGGACCGTCGCCGTGCCAGAACGGCATCTTGCCCGGCTGGCCCGGCGCCGGGGTGACCACGACCCGCTCGTGAGTGATGTCCTGGATGCGCCAGGTGCTCGCTCCGAGCAGGAACGTCTCACCCGGTCGGGACTCGTAGACCATCTCCTCGTCGAGCTCGCCGACCCGGGTGCCGTCGGGCAGGAAGACCCCGTAGAGGCCCCGGTCGGGGATCGTGCCTCCGCTGGTGACGGCTAGGCGTTGGGCTCCCGGCCGGCCCCGGACCGTGCCGTCGACCCGATCCCAGATGATCCGAGGGCGGAGCTCGGCGAACTCGTCCGACGGGTAGCGGCCGGCGAGGAGGTCGAGGGTGGCGGCCATCGCCTCGTCGGACAGCTCGGCAAAGTTGGCCGCTCCCCGCATCAGGTCGGTGAGGTCGTCGACCGGCCAGTCGTCGAGGGCACAGGCGGCAACGATCTGCTGGGCCAGCACGTCGAGGGGGTTGCGGGCGTAGCGGGTCTCCTCGATGAGACCTTTGCGCATCCGGTCGACCACCACCGCTGCCTCCACGAGGTCGGCCCGATGCTTGGGAAAGAACTTGCCCCGGCTCGGAGTGCCGACCTGGTGCCCGGCCCGGCCCACCCGCTGCAGGCCGCGGCTGACCGCCCCCGGCGACTCGACCTGGACCACGAGATCGACGGCGCCCATGTCGATCCCCAGCTCCAGCGACGACGTGGCGACGAGGCCCTTGAGGTCGCCCTGCTTGAGCTGGTCCTCGATGACGAGCCGTTGCTCCCGGCTGAGCGACCCGTGGTGGGCCATCACCAGTTCCTGGCCTGGCTCGGGGGATCGCCCTTCGGCTTCGGCCGCTCGGTTCTCGCCCTCGATCGCCAGCTCGTTGAGCCGGGTGGCGAGCCGCTCGGCGAGCCGGCGGGCGTTGACGAAGACGATCGTCGAGCGGTGCTGCTCGACCAGCTCGAGCAGCCGGGGGTGCATCGAGGGCCAGATACTCCGCCGCACCGGTCCGCCGGCGGCGGGACCCGAGACCGGCTCGTCGTCCATCACCTCGCCGAGGCGGCCCATGTCCTCGACGGGAACGATCACCTCGATGTCGAGCTCCTTGCGGACGCCGGCATCGACGATCGTCACCGGCCGGGGCCGTCCCTGCTCGTAGCCGCCGAGGAACCGGGCGATCTCCTCCAGCGGGCGCTGGGTGGCCGACAACCCGATCCGCTGAGGCGGGCGGTCGGTCAGCCGCTCGAGCCGCTCCATGCTGATCGCGAGGTGGGCGCCTCGTTTGGTGGCGGCGAGGGCGTGGATCTCGTCGATGATGACGGTCTCGACGCCGGCGAGTGTCTCCCGTACCCGGGAGGTCAGCATGAGGTAGAGCGATTCGGGGGTGGTGATGAGCAGGTCGGGCGGGTCGTTGGCCAGTTGGCGGCGTACGTCGGCTGGCGTGTCGCCGGTGCGCAGGGCCACGGCAGGCTCGTGAAACGGCTCGCCGAGCCGCTCGGCTGCCAGCCGGACGCCCTGCAACGGCGCCCTCAGGTTCTTCTCCACATCGACCGCCAAGGCCCGCAACGGCGAGATGTACAGGATCCGAGTTCGGTGGGTCTTGTCCTCCGGCCGGGGTCGGGTGGTGAGCTGGTCGAGGCCCCAGAAGAACGCGGTCAGGGTCTTGCCCGACCCGGTCGGGGCCAGGATGAGGGTGTGCTCGCCGGACGCGATCCGGGGCCACCCCTCGGTCTGGGGCGGGGTCGGCTCGGGGAAAGTGGTGGAGAACCACTCGGCTGCCGCCCGACTGAACCCATCGAGCACACTCGACGCCATCGCTCAATCCTACGGACTGCCATCGTCGCCGGCGCCGGTCGATCGCCGATCGGCTCGCGCTGACTACGCGCTGTCGTCCCCGCCGGGCCCGCCGGTCGCCTGGAGATGCAGCACCAGGGCCGATTCGGGCCACAGCACGGGCAGCTGTAGCCCGAGCGATGCCAGGACCGCTCCCTCGATGACCGCTCCCCCGTCGAGCCAGCCCGGTTGCCGGCGGGCCGACCCGAGCCGCACCTCGGGCAGCGGCACGACCGTTGGTCGGTAGCTTCGACCGGGATCGAGCCCACCGAGGCGAAGCGGACCCGTGGGCATCGAGCGGGCGGTGGCGATCTGGGCGACCGAGACCAGCGCCTCCGACCGGTCGTCGGCGATCACGGCGTGGGCCACCACCGCAGGGTCGGGATGGTCGTATCGGTGGACTCGGCCGGTGTGCAGCAACGGTCGGAACCGCTTGTGGGCGTCGACGATCCCCCGGAGCTGGGACAACTCCTCGTCGGTGCAGTCGAGCAGGTTCCACTCGAACCCGAGGTGGCCGAAGAACGCGGTGGCGGCCCGGAAGTCGAGCCGGTGGGTCCGGCCCGTGGTGTGGGAGGTCGGGGGCCCGATGTGGGCGCCCATGACCTCGGGTGGGAAGAGATAGGAGAAGCCTCGCTGGATGCGCTGGCGGTCGAGCGCGTCGTTGCAGTCGCTGGTCCAGAACCGCTGCGTCCGACGCAAGATCTCGGCGTCGATACGGGCACCACCGGAGGAGCACGATTCGATCTCGACCGCCGGGAAGCGCTCGCGGAGGTGATCGATCAGACGGTACAGGCCCAGAACCTGGCGCCTCACCGTGGCCCGCCCCCCGTGGGCCGGCTGGACGAGGTCACGGTTCATGTCCCACTTCAGGTAGGAGATCTCGTTGGCCTCGAGGAGGCCGGTGAGCCTCTCGGCGAGGTAGTCGAACACCTCGGCCCGCGACAGGTCGAGCACGAGCTGGTTGCGGGCGAGGAGCGGCTCGTAGCCGGGAACGGTGAGGGTCCACGTGGGGTGAGCACGGTAGAGGTCGGAGTCGGGGTTGACCATCTCCGGCTCGACCCACAGGCCGAACGACATCCCGAGCCCGGTCACCCGCTCGATCAGCGGAGCGAGCCCGTTGGGCCAGACCTCGGGGTCGACCCACCAGTCACCCAGACCAGCCCGATCGTGACGGCGGCCGTTGAACCAGCCGTCGTCGAGCACGAACCGCTCCACCCCGACCGCGGCGGCCCGGTCGGCCAGGCGACACAGCGTGTCGAGGTCGTGATCGAAGTAGACCGCTTCCCACGTGTTGAGATGAACCGGTCGCGTCGTGGTCGGGTGGGTGGGCCGGGACCGAAGGTGGCGGTGGAAGGCCTCGCTGATGCCGTTGAGACCCCTGGTCGAGCGGGCGATCAGTAGCTGCGGGCTTGCGTAGGTCTCGTCCGGCCCGAGCACGATCTCGCCGGGGAGCAGCAGCTCGCCGCTCTGGACGACCCGTCGACCGTCGGGCAGCGTCTCGACCCGTATCGTCGTGTTGCCCGACCAGCCGACATGGAAGCCGTGTACCTCGCCGGTCTCGTTGCCGAATCCGGTGCTGCCGACGAACACGGCGGGGAAGCGGTCGTGGGACGTTCGTCCGCGGCGGTTGTCGATCGAGAGCGTGCCCGAGATCCAGGGCGTGACCTCGGGCAGGAACTCGTTCGACCACCGACCCGTGAACGACTGCACCTCGCGCCCGCCGTCGGGCACGGGCACCGCGATCCGGAGCGCGTCGAGCCGGTAGTCGCGGTCGCCCGTGTTGGTCAGCTCGGCGTCGACGGTGAGCAGGCCACCGCTGTCGATCGCCACCCGGAGGGTGAGATCGAGCTGAGCGACCGGGTCGTGAGCGGTCGCCTCGAGGAGCTCGTCGCTGTGCGAGCCGATGACCGGTCGCCCGAAGCGTGGCGCCCAGCCCGATCCGTCCTCGCGACCGCCTTCGATGCCGGGCCGCCCCTGGTAACCGGACCCGGCCTCGGCGACCAGGGCGATCGGTACGGCTCGGTCGGCCGCCGCGTGGGTAACCGGTGGTTCGACGGCGGCCAGGAGCGATGGCCCGAGCGGGCGATCGGGGTCGACGCCATCGACCCAGCCGCAGAGCGCCAGCCCATCGTCACCGATCGCGAGCGCCACCGCCTGGTCGCCGGCGACGAGTACGGCGACGGCGACCTGATCGCCGGCGCCGGTCACCGGACGGCGACGGTGGCAGCTGGCAGCCCGTAGGCTCGGGCCATGACGCGCCCCTTTCGTTTCGGAGTACAGACGAAGACGGCGAGCAGCCGAGCGGAGTGGGTCGAGCTGGCTCGCAAGATCGAGGATCGAGGGTACAGCTCGCTGACGATGCCGGATCACTTCGACGATCAGCTGGCACCGTCGATCGCGCTGATGGCCGCAGCCGACGCCACCGAGACGCTCCGCATCGGTGCGCTGGTGTGGTGCAACGACTACCGGCATCCGGCGATGCTGGCCAAGGAAGCAGCGACCCTCGATCTGCTGTCCGACGGCCGGCTGGAGCTCGGGATCGGGGCGGGGTGGATGAGCACCGACTACGCCCAAGCGGGCCTCGAGCACGCACGGGCCGGCCTCCGGATCGAGCGAACAGTGGAAGCGGTCGAGGTGATGCGAGGCCTGTTCGGCGACGGGCCGTTCAGCTACGACGGTGACCACTACACGATCGCGGGCCTGGACGGCACCCCCAAGCCGATTCAGAAGCCCCATCCCCCCTTCCTGATCGGCGGGGGTGGGCGTCGGATGCTGATGACCGCGGGCCGACTGGCCGACATCGTCGGCGTGAACCCGAACATGTCGTCGGGGGAGATCAACGCCGATACCGCCCTCGACGCCACCCCCGAGCGCTACGAGGAGAAGCTGAGCTGGGTGCGGGAGGGGGCGGGCGACCGCTTCGACGACATCGAGCTACAGGTCCGAACCTTCATCGTGCAGGTGACCGACGATCGTCGAGCGGTGGCCGAGATGCTGGCGTCCGGGATGAACCTGTCGGTCGAGCAGGGGTTGGCCTCGCCGTTGGCCATGATCGGTACACCGGCCCAGATCGCCGACGACCTGCGGGCGCGGCGCGAGCGCTACGGGTTCAGCTACATCGTCGTCGGCGCCGAAGAGTTCGAAGCGTTCGCCCCGGTGGTGGCCGACCTCGCCGGCAACTGAGTACGTGGAGCACGTGAGGCGGGTGGCCGACGACACCGACCCGATCGTGCTGTGCCCTGACGATGCCAGCTGGACCTACGCCGGGCTCCGGGTCCTCGACCTGGCTCCCGGTTAAGAACGAACGATCCACACCGCCGGCGACGAGGTCGCGGTCTTGCCGGTGGGGGGAGGACCGTTGGCCGTCGGGGTCGAAGGGACCCGCTTCGAGCTCGCCGGACGATCGTCGGTGTTCGCCCGGGTGACCGATTGGGCCTACGTGCCGACCCACTGACAAACGCTGGCCTGGAACGACCCTGGTTCCGCTCACCACCCCTGGCTCTGGAGCAGCCACAGCGTCAGCATCCCCGCTGACAGCGTCGCCATCATGTTGCGGGTCCGCCACATGACCCCAGCCCCGACGACCAGCGCCAGCAGCCGGGCGTCGGGCTTGGCGAGTCGGGCGAGGCCGTCGTCGCCAAGCGTCAGCGGAAAGACGATAGCGGCGAAGACCGCGGGGCCCACGTAGCGCAGCGCCCGCTCGACCGCCGGCGGGAGCGAGCGTCTGGCGACGAACAGGATGAACGAGGCTCGCATCGCATACGTGGCCAGACCGCCGAGCACGAACGCGAGCCAGGCGGTCACGGCCGCCCACCTGAGGCTCGCTGACCGGGTCCGTGGCCGGCGATCGACCGCCGGGCGAGAAACCGGTCGGCACCACCGCCTACGGCGATCCCGGCGATCGCCCCGACGAGTAGCCCGGTGCTGTTCGGCAAGCCAGAGGCGGCCACGGCCACCGAACCGCCGACGACGGCAGCGGCCAGCCCGGGCAGGTTGCCGATCGACAGCACGAGCAGGCCGAGAAAGAGCAGCGGGATCGTGAACTCGAGCGACCAGCCCGACGGCAGCAGGTCCCCGAACGCGAGTCCGACCGCCACCGCCAACCACCACACGACGGCCATGACCGACCCGGTCCCCAGATAGTGGGCCATGCGCTCGCCGTCGGCGCGGGGCGCCTGCTCGGCCTCGGCCAGCTCGGCCAGCGCGAAGACCTGATCGAGCAGGACGTACGGGGCGACGATCCGGAACCAGCGCGGCAGGTGCTGGAATCTCGACCGCAAGCGGGCGCTGTACATGACGTGGCGAGCATTGATCACGGCGATCGTCAAGGCGGTCGTCGCCACCCCGGCCCCGGTGCCAAGGATCGAGATCGCTGCCAGTTGCGATGCTCCGCCCAAGACCAGCACCGCCGATGCTAGGCCGGCGAGCCTCGAAACCTGGTCGGTCTCGTTGACGATGAGACCGAGCACCAGCCCCACCGGGATCACCGGCAGCGCCAACGGCACCGCCGCCCTCGCCCCGGCGCCGAAGGCCGAGCGGACGCCAGGCGACCATCGCGCCCGGGTCATGGCGCTACGAGCTGGGGGTTCATCGCGCTGCGGATCGTAGCCCCGCCCTTCCGCTGATCAGCGCCGGTTCCAAGCGTCGAAGCCCAGCCGCCCGCCGCAGCCAGAGACCATCGAGAACACCCACGCGCCCGCCCGAAGCTAGGGTACGGGGGCGATCGATGGGTAGACGGAGTGGAGGTAGTGAGCGATGGCAACCTGGGAGCTGGCCGCCAAGGCCCGGCAGGACTTCGCCGACATGATCGACGGGCTCAGCGCCCAACAGCTCGACGAGCAGAGCCTGTGCGAGGAGTGGACCGCCAAGGAGGTCGTTGCTCACTTGACGAGCTTCGTGGAGACCGGGGGATTCGGCCTGTTCACCGAGATGGTCAAGAACCGGTTCGACTTCACCAAGGTGTCGGCGGCGATGGTGGACAAGCGCAAGGACCGATCGGTGGCCGATCTGACGGGCTCGCTCCGCCAGCACGCAACCAAATCGGCTCCGCTTCCCACGTTCCCCGAGGAGCTGACCGTCGGCGACGTGGCCATTCACACCCAGGACGTGCGACGCCCTCTCGGGCTCGCTGGTGAGCTCGACGAGAAGGTGCTGCGAACCACGCTCGACTTCCTCACCACCCACAAGCACGCCACGACACTGGTCGACCGTCGCCCGATCGAGGACGTCCGGCTCGAGGCAACCGACCTCGGCTGGTCGTTCGGCGACGGACCGGAGATCACCGGGACCGGCGAGGCGATCATGATGGGGCTCGCCAATCGGCCCGTCCTCGACGACCTCGACGGGCCAGGGCTGGCGAACTGGAAGAGCTGACCCGGCGTCGTCGCACAGCGGCCGGCCGGGATCAGTCCCGAAGGATCGAGGGCAGCGGCAACGCGTTGATGATCGTCAACCGCTTGGTGGCCCTCGTGCAGGCAACGTACAGCGACCGGGCCCCCTGGGGCTCCTCATCGATGATGGCCGCCGGCTCGACGACGACGGCGGCATCGACCTCCAAGCCCTTGACGAGGTGGATGGGGACGACGGTGATCTGACGCTCGAGCCCGTCGCGGGGGGCTCGACCGATCGACACGCCGGCATCGTCGAACGCCTCGACGACCGGCTCGTACACCGAACGGGGGCAGATGACCGCCACGTTCCCCACCCCGCTTGTCGCCGCCTCGTCGGTCACGATGTCGACGACGGTCGGACCGAGCTCGCCGGTGCTGGGGGCGGTCTCGAATCGAGGCTCGTCGCCATCCTGACGCACCGACACCGGCGGCGACAGGTCGGGTGCCGCCTCGATCAAGACCTTGGACGCCAAGGCCATCGCCGGCCCAGGAATGCGGTAGCCGACGGTGAGCTCGGCCATCCTCGGCTCCCGGCGTTCGGGGAGGTGCTCGAGGATCTCGTCCCAATCGCTGTGAGCCCAGGCGCCAGTCGACTGTGCGATGTCGCCGACGATCGTCATCGAGCCGTTCAACGACCGGCGGGTCAGCATACGGAGCTGCATCGGCGAGAGGTCTTGCGCTTCGTCGACGACCAGGTGGCCGTAAGTCCGGAAATCATCGTCGGCCCTGTGCCTCGGTCGAGGGCCGAGCAGCTCCCGGGCCTCGTCGAGCACGGGAACGTCGTCGACGGTCCAGACCACCTGACTGGTGTCCATGTCGTCCTGCCAGGGCCGGAACAGCGACGCTCGCTCGGCATCGCCGAGCCGGGCCGACGCCGACGAGATGAGCGCTTCCGAACCGTAGAGATCGTGAAGCAGCTCGGCCGGGGTGAGCAC